>NZ_JBFTLD010000011.1:0-73348 GCF_056396265.1 Allobosea sp. 05T422_2
ACGCTGCCCCCCGCGGCGGCCGTCTTCGTCGCTCCGGCGATCCTCTTCGTCTGGAGCATGGCCGGCTGGGCCGGGCACCCCTCGCAGATGTCGAGGCTCGCCGCGATGGCGCCCGACGCGACCGTCGTCGCGCTCTCGCTCAATGCATCCGCGCTCTATATCGGCATCGCCGCCGGCTCGGCATTGGGCCAGCAGACCCTGCGCCACGGCGCCTCATGGCAACTCGGTTTCGTCGGCGCGATGTGCGAGATCGGTGCACTTACCCTGCTTTGGATCTCCATCCGGCGACGCCGGACCGCGCGTCGCGAACTGGAAATCGGCAGGGTCCCTGTGGCGACGTCTGTGCGTTGAAGAGAGGTAAGCGCGCTTTTCCCTTCCTTCCGCGGCAACCTCCCTCTATAGCGAGCGCCTAGCATTCATTCAGGCGCTCGCTGACTCCCCTTTCCTCGCGGACGGGGATCCTTCCGGCGCGCGCCCGCACAAGCACTGGCCGGACCCATGCCCAAGCGCACAGACATCAAGACGATCCTCATCATCGGCGCCGGCCCGATCATCATCGGCCAGGCCTGCGAGTTCGACTATTCCGGAACCCAGGCCTGCAAGACACTGAAGGCCGAGGGCTACCGCATCGTCCTGGTCAATTCGAATCCGGCCACGATCATGACGGATCCGGACCTCGCGGATGCCACCTATGTCGAGCCGATCACGCCCGAGATCGTCGCCAAGATCATCGAGAAGGAGCGCAACGTCCTGCCCGGCGGTTTTGCGCTGCTGCCGACCATGGGCGGCCAGACGGCACTGAACTGCGCGCTTTCGCTCAAGAAGATGGGCGTACTCGAGAAATTCGATATCGAGATGATCGGCGCCACCGCCGAAGCCATCGACAAGGCCGAGGACCGCGAGCTGTTCCGCGAGGCGATGACCAAGATCGGTCTCGATACGCCGCGCTCGCACCATGTCAGGACGCTCGGCCAAGCCCTCGAGGCGCTTGACGACATCGGTCTGCCGGCAATCATCCGCCCCTCCTTCACCATGGGTGGAACAGGCGGCGGCATCGCCTACAACAAGGGCGAATTCATCGAGATCTGCGAGCGCGGCATGGACGCTTCGCCGACCAGCGAAGTGCTGATCGAAGAGAGCGTGCTCGGCTGGAAGGAGTACGAGATGGAGGTCGTCCGCGACAAGGCGGACAACTGCATCATCGTCTGCTCGATCGAGAACATCGATCCGATGGGCGTCCATACCGGTGATTCGATCACCATCGCCCCGGCGCTCACGCTGACCGACAAGGAATATCAGATCATGCGCGACGCCTCGCTGGCGGTGCTGCGCGAGATCGGCGTCGAGACCGGTGGCTCGAACGTGCAGTTCGCGGTCGATCCTGCCACCGGCCGGATGATCGTCATCGAGATGAACCCGCGCGTCTCGCGCTCCTCGGCGCTGGCCTCCAAGGCGACCGGCTTCCCGATCGCCAAGGTCGCCGCGCGCCTTGCCGTCGGTTACACGCTCGACGAAATCGAGAACGACATTACCGGCGGCGCGACGCCGGCCTCGTTCGAGCCGACGATCGACTATGTCGTCACCAAGATCCCGCGTTTCGCCTTCGAGAAATTCCCCGGCGCCGAGCCGACCCTGACGACCGCAATGAAGTCGGTCGGCGAAGCGATGGCGATCGGCCGCACCTTCCAGGAATCGCTGCAGAAGGCGCTGCGCTCGCTGGAGACCGGACTCGACGGCCTCGATGAGATCGAAATCGAAGGTCTGKGCCAGGGCGACGACAAGAACGCGATCAAGGCCGCCCTCTCCTCGCCGACGCCAGACCGTCTGCTGCAGGTGGCCCAAGCGATGCGCTTCGGCTTCACCGACGAGCAGATCCACGAAAGCTGCAAGATCGATCCTTGGTTCCTCGAGCAGATGCGTGGGCTGGTCGAGACCGAGGACAAGGTGCGCAAGTACKGCCTGCCGACGACGCCCGGCGCCTTCCGCCAGATCAAGGCGATGGGCTTCTCGGACAAGCGCCTCGCTGCGCTCGCGAACCTGACCGAGGCCGAGGTGACCCAGCGCCGACATGCGCTCGAAGTGCGGCCGGTCTTCAAGCGGATCGACACCTGCGCCGCTGAGTTCGCCTCACCGACCGCCTATATGTACTCGACCTATGCCATGCCCTTCGCCGGCATGCCGGCTGACGAGGCCAACCCGTCCGACCGCAAGAAGGTGGTCATCCTCGGCGGCGGCCCGAACCGCATCGGCCAGGGCATCGAGTTCGACTATTGCTGCTGCCACGCCTGCTACGCGCTGCGCGATGCCGGCTATGAGACCATCATGGTCAACTGCAACCCGGAGACGGTTTCGACCGACTACGACACCTCCGACCGACTCTATTTCGAACCGTTGACCGCCGAGGACGTGCTCGAGATCCTCGAGACCGAGAAGCGCAGCGGCACGCTGCATGGCGTCATCGTCCAGTTCGGCGGCCAGACCCCGTTGAAACTGGCGAATGCGCTCGAAGAGGCCGGCATCCCGATCCTGGGCACCTCGCCCGACATGATCGACCTCGCCGAGGACCGCGACCGCTTCAAGCGCCTGCTCGACAAGCTGCATCTGAAGCAGCCCAAGAACGGCATCGCCTATTCAGTCGAACAGGCGCGCATGATCGCGGCCGAGCTCGGCCTGCCCTTCGTCGTGCGTCCGTCCTATGTGCTCGGCGGTCGTGCCATGGCGATCATCCGCGACGAGCCGCAGTTCGAGGACTATCTGCTCGGCACGCTTCCGAGCCTGATCCCGTCCGAGGTGAAGGCGAAATACCCGAACGACAAGACCGGCCAGATCAACACGGTGCTCGGCAAGAACCCACTGCTGTTCGACCGCTACCTCTCGGACGCGATCGAGGTCGATGTCGACTGCCTCAGCGACGGCAAGGACGCCTTCATCGCCGGCATCATGGAGCATATCGAGGAGGCCGGTATCCACTCGGGCGATTCGGCCTGCTCGCTGCCGCCCCGTTCACTCTCGCTGGCGACCATCGCTGAGCTCGAGCGCCAGACCAAGGCCATGGCGCTGGCGCTCGATGTCGGTGGGCTGATGAACGTGCAATACGCCATCAAGGACGGCGTCATCTATGTCCTCGAGGTCAACCCGCGCGCCTCGCGCACGGTGCCCTTCGTCGCCAAGGTCATCGGCGAACCGATCGCCAAGATCGCAGCGCGCATCATGGCCGGCGAGAGCCTCGCGAGCTTCGGGCTGAAGCCCGCTGCTCTGACCCATGTCGGCGTCAAGGAAGCGGTCTTCCCCTTCGCGCGCTTCCCCGGCGTCGACGTGCTGCTCGGTCCGGAGATGCGCTCGACCGGCGAGGTCATCGGCCTCGACCGCTCCTTCGACATCGCCTTCGCCAAGAGCCAGCTCGGTGCAGGCTCCAAGGTACCGATCAAGGGGACTGTGTTCGTCTCGGTGCGCGACGCGGACAAGCCGCGCATCGTGCCCTCCATGCGCATCCTGTCCGATCTCGGCTTCCGCATCCTTGCCACCGGTGGAACGCTGCGCCTGTTGCAGGAGGAAGGCATTCCAGCCGCCAAGATCAACAAGGTTCTGGAAGGCCGGCCGCACGTCGTCGACGCAATCAAGAACGGCGAGATCCAGCTCGTCTTCAACACGACGGACGGCCCACAGGCACTCGCGGATTCACGCTCGTTGCGCCGCACCGCCCTCTTGCACAAGGTGCCCTATTATACCACCTTGGCCGGAGCGATCGCGGCTGCCGAGGGCATCAAGGCCTATTGCAGCGGCGATCTCGAAGTACGATCGCTGCAATCCTACTTCGTCCGCGCCGCCTGAACGGCCGCGCGGCCGAAGCAGTTCTGAAAACGATCGGAAGCTGAACGCAGGCCGCGGGGGACGCGGCCGGCGGGTTCTGGCTTTCGGAATTGGGACGAGAAGATGGATAAGGTTCCTATGACGGTGGGCGGATTTGCCGCCCTCGAGGTCGAGCTGAAGCAACGCCAGCAGGTCGAACGTCAACGCATCATCGCTGCGATCTCGGAAGCGCGCGCACTTGGCGATCTCTCCGAGAATGCCGAGTATCATGCGGCCAAGGAGGCACAGTCCCTCAATGAGGGTCGGATCCTGGAGCTGGAATCGCTGATTGGGCGGGCGGACATCATCGATGTCACCAAGCTCGGCGGCGACACGATCAAATTCGGCGCGACCGTCCATCTGATCGACGACGACACCGAGGAAGCCAAGATCTATCAGATCGTCGGCGAGCCGGAATCCGACGTCCGCTCCGGCAAGGTCTCGATCGGCTCGCCGATCGCGCGCGCCCTGATCGGCAAGAAGGTCGGCGATTCCGTGCAGGTCAACACCCCCGGCGGCGGCAAGTCCTACGAAGTCGTGAGCGTCAGCTTCCGCTGAGGCCTCCGGGGGCATAGAATTGATGCCCCCGGACGATTATCTCGTCGGTGATGCATTGGCATCGGGAGATACAGTCATGACCACCCGTCGCGCGTTTCTCATGTCATCATTGGCGGMCACGGCGCTCGCGTCGTCGCCGCTTGGAGCCGCATCGGCGCTTGCCCAGGCGCAAGGTCCGATCGGCGGCATCCATGTCGATGTCTCCCGCCTCGTCGAGCAAGGCTGGGGGGCCAATGCCGGCACGATCAAAGCCGGCATGGAACGGGAACTTCGGACCGCCTTTGCCGGCGCCATCCAGCGCGGAGGGCCGGTTCTCGTCGTCAAGGTCCGCGGCATTTACCTGACGAGTTACGCTGGCAATGGCGGCGGCCGTTGGGGCGGTGGCGGCGGCCAGAACAACGACAATCTCGACAGTGAGGCGGTCCTGGTCGGCGCAGGCAATCGCGTGCTTGCGTCCTATCCGGTGCTCTCGACGATTTCCGCCAGCTATTCGGGTCCCTGGTATCTGCAGGATATCGATCAGCGCCGCATCGTCAGCCTGATCCAGAACAACGTCGCTTGGATCAAACGTTACGTGGCCGGCTGATCTCGTTCACACGGCCGGGATTGTCGTTGCCGCGTATGGCGCCGCACTCGGTGGCGGCGTAGTTCATTGCTTCAGTTGCGCCCCTGCGGAATGCAGTACGATGTCCCTGTCCGACAGGAGAGAGCCATGCTGAATCGTCGCGCCGTATTGGCCGCCGCACTCGGCGGCACTGCCTCTGCCTTGTTCGCTGTCTCGGTCCAGGCGGCCGCAGGCGGCGTGCGCGTCGATGTTTCCCACCTTGTTCAACAGGGCTGGGGTCCCAACGCCGCCCTTGTGAAGGCAGAGCTGGAACGCGAACTTGCCGGCAGCGGCCGCGCGGGCTCGACGCTTGTCGTCTCGGTGCTTCGCATCAACATGCCGAGCTATTCGGGCGGCGACGCGGAGGAAACCGGCGGCACTGTGGACGGAATGGAATCCGAAGCCCGGCTGATCGCTGCCGATGGACGGGTTATCGCAAGCTACCCGATCGTTTCGTCTTCATCAGCCTCATCCGGAGGCGCCTGGTTCGAGCCCGGCTTCGACAAGCGCCGGCTCGCGGCCCTGGTCCGGACCAACGCCGCCTGGATCAGACGCTATGTCGGCGAATGAGCCGCGGGCCGCCTGATCTCGAAGGCGGTCTTGCTGCGCGAGAACCCGCAGGCCTCGTAGAAACCGAGCACCGCTTCGTCCTTTCGCCCCGTCTGCAGCATGACCTTGTAGCATCCTGCCGAACAGGCCTGCTCGACAGCGGCGCCGATGACCCGCTTTCCAAGCCCCTGGCCCCGAAACCGCGCGTCCGCGACGACATTCTCGATCAGCGCAAAGGGGCTGAGGTTCCGGGTGAGATTCGGCACGACCACGATCACGCAACTTGCGATGGCGGCTCCGCCCAATTCGGCGATGTGAACCGTGATCAGGTCGCTGCCCAGGATCCGGTGCCAGGTCTCGGCGGCCATTTCGGCATTCGGGCGCGGGTCATCGCGATTCAATTGCGCATAGAGCGCCAGGATGGACGGCAGATGCTCGATGCCCGCCTTGCGGATCGCGATCTGCATCCGCCCCCCGCTAGATCACGCTGCGCTTGGACGAAATCGTCCAAGCGCAGCGTGATCGATTCTCATAGATTAGAGCATGCTTGATGCGAAAAGCCGTTGCCACTTTTTCGCAGCATGCTCTAGCCGAACGGTACGATCGGCTCGTCCTTGACGCGGTCAAGCGCCAGGGCCGTGCGCACATTGCGGACATTCGGCAGCGCAGTCAGCTCTCCGACGAAGTCCTGAAACGCCTTCAGGTCAGGCGCCACGCATTTCAGGATGAAATCGATGTCGCCCGAGAGCGTCCAGCATTCGCGCACGGCACCCCACTTGCGGATGCGCTCCTGGAATATCGCGAGATCGGCCTCGGCCTGGCTGGCGAGATGCACGAAGGCAAAGCAGACGACCTCGATCCCGAGCTTGCGCTCATCGAGTTGCGCCCGATAGCCGGTGATCAGCCCCGCTTCCTCGAGAGCCCGGACACGCCGGAGGCAGGGCGGCGGCGAGATGCCGACCCGGCTCGCCAACTCGACATTGGTCATGCGCCCGTCGGCCTGTAATTCGCGCAGGATACGCAGATCGATTTCGTCGAGTTTGGAACGCACACAGATCCCCAGAGCAAAGTCGCGCTGGTGTAGACGCAGCTCCCACGCGATACAAGGCATCCCAACCACTGCCGCGGAGCCTGCTCTTGCCAGTTGAACCGATCCCGACGATCTGGGTCCTCACCGACGGCAAGGCTGGCGACGAGATACAGTGCCTTGGCGTCGCCGAACGGCTCGGCATCACCCCAGAGATCCGGCACATCGCCCCCGGTCGCCCCTGGAGCTGGCTGATGCCGCGCGGGCCGATCGATCCGCGCGAGGCCTCCCACAGACCTCAAAGCCCGATCCGCCCGCCCTTCCCCGACATCGTCGTCGCTTCTGGCCGCCGCGCCGCCGCCTATTTGCGTGCTATCAAGAAGGCCTCGAAGGGCAGGACCTTCACCGTCTTTCTCAAGGATCCGAGAATCGGAACGGGCGCAGCCGACCTGATCTGGGTCTCCGAGCATGATCGCCTGCGTGGCCCAAACGTGCTCGTCACCGTGACATCGCCGCACCGGCTCTCCCCCGGCCAGCTCGCTCAGGCCAGGCAGAGCCCGCCGCCGGCCATCGCCGCCCTGCCCCGACCGCGCGCTGCGGTCATGGTCGGCGGCGACAGCCGGCATCATAGCTTCCAGCCCCATGACATCGTCCGTTTCGCGAACGCACTCAATGCGCTCGCGGGCTCGGGCGTGGCGCTAATGGGCTCGCGCTCGCGACGTACGCCGGATGCGCTCGACAAGGCCATTGCCGAGGTCTTCGCGCGCCATGGCGGCTGGTGGTGGGATGGCACGGGCGCCAATCCCTATGTGCCGCTGCTCGCCAATGCCGATACCGTGGTCGTCACCGCCGACTCGACCAATATCGTCGGCGAGGCTGCAGCCACCGGCGCCCCCCTCCTCGTCTTCGAGCCGCATGGCGGCCACAGCAAATTCGCTCGCTTCCTCGAGGCGCTGAAGCGGCAAGGCGTTGTGCATCATTTCGAGGGACGGCTTGATGGCACCCGCTATGACCCCATAGACTCCACCGGCGTCATCGCGGAAGCGGTGCGACAGGGCTGGTTGCGGCACCGCGCCGAACTCGGCCTCGCCTGAGCGTGAGCGGGCCTGGGCTTGCGTCCGCCGCACGAGACCGTATCTGACGGAACGAGGACGCAGCGCCACGCTGCGCGAAAAGGACCGAAACCATGGCTCATACCCATGCCCGCGTAATGATCATCGGCTCGGGCCCCGCCGGCTATACCGCCGCGATCTATGCGGCCCGCGCGCTGCTTGAACCGGTGATGATCTCGGGCTTCCAGCCTGGCGGCCAGCTGATGATCACCACCGATGTCGAGAACTATCCGGGTTTTGCCGACGTGGTTCAGGGGCCGTGGCTGATGGAGCAGATGCGCGCCCAGGCCGAGCACATGGGCACCAAGATGGTTTCCGACCATATCTCGAAGGTCGATCTGTCACAGCGCCCGTTCCGGCTCTGGGGTGATGGCGGCGCCACCTATAGCTGCGATGCCMTGATCGTGGCCACCGGCGCCCAGGCGAAGTGGCTGGGTATCCCCTCGGAGCAGACCTTCCAGGGCTTTGGCGTCTCGGCCTGCGCCACCTGCGACGGCTTTTTCTTCCGCGGCAAGGAAGTGGTCGTCGTCGGCGGCGGCAATACCGCGGTCGAGGAAGCGCTCTATCTCGCCAACCTTGCTGCGAAGGTCACGCTGGTGCACCGGCGCGATTCGCTGCGGGCCGAGAAGGTGTTGCAGGATCGCCTGTTCAAGCATCCCAAGGTCGAGGTCGTCTGGGACAGCGAGATCGCCGAGATCTGCGGCGGCACGCAGCCGCCGTCAGTCACACATCTGCAGCTCCGCAACCTTAAGACGGGCGCTGAGAGCGACCTGAAGACCGACGGTGTCTTCATCGCCATCGGCCACAAGCCCTCCACCGAACTCTTCACCGGGCAGCTCGCCATGCGTGAATCGGGGTATCTCGACGTGACGCCCGGCACGACGCAAACCAACATCCCCGGCGTTTTTGCCGCAGGTGACGTCACCGATGAGCATTACCGCCAGGCTGTGACGGCTGCCGGCCTGGGCTGCATGGCCGCGCTCGATGCCGAAAGATGGCTTGCCGCCAACGTCACGGAACAGCGTGAAGCGGCCGAATAGGCCGAAAAAGACAACCCATCACGATTGTTGATGGGTTGTCTCACGAGATTCAGTGTGAAAAGAGGCCCCGTCGGCAAAGCAATCGTTGACGTTCCTGCGTTTTACCCCCCAACATGCACGAAACGCATAACGGGGGAACCGCGGTGGATTGGGACCGCATCAGGATTTTTTATACCGTCGCAGAATCCGGCAGCTTTACCAAGGCTGGCGACGTACTTGGTTTGAGTCAATCCGCCGTTAGTCGGCAGATTGGCGCGCTTGAGCGTGAGCTGCGTGCACCGCTGTTTCACCGCCATACGCGCGGGCTCATTCTCACCGAGCAGGGCGAATTGCTCTGGCGCGCGGCACGCGAGATGACGCAGCGCCTGGAGCGGACGCGCGCCCAGCTTTCGGAGACGCGCGAGCATCCATCGGGCGAGCTGAAGGTCACCGCGACACGCGGTCTCGGCGGCCATTGGCTAACCCCAAGGCTGGCGGAGTTCCTCGATCTCTACCCGGACATCAAGGTTGACCTCATCCTCACCGATGAGGAACTCGACCTCTCGATGCGCGAGGCCGATATCGCGATTCGCCTGCGCCAGCCGCAGCAGCCGGACCTGATTCAGCGCAAGCTCTTCACCGTGCATTTCCACGTCTATGGCTCACCGGCCTATATCAAGCGCTTCGGTGAGCCGAAGAGCTACGAGGATCTCGACAATCACCGGCTCCTGTCCTTCGGCAGCACCTCGCCGTCCTATCTGACCGCCGTGCACTGGCTCGGAACCCTGGGCCGCGAACAGCGCAACCCACGCCCGATCCATCTCACCGTKAACAACATCACGGCGATGAAGCGGGCAGTCGACAGCGGCGCGGGCATCGCGGTGCTGCCGGACTATCTGATCGAGACCGGCTCACCCCTCGTCCAGCTCATGCGCGAGACTGAGATGCCGCAACTCGAAAGCTATCTGGTCTACCCGGAAGAGATGAAGTCGGTGGCCAGGGTGCAGGCATTCCGCGACTTCCTGATCCAGAAGGCCCAGCGCTGGACCTACTAAACGGCCGGATGCCCCGGCTATGCGCGCAGCGCGGGTATCCCGCGCTGCGGCGGACGCATGCTTTCAGCCATTTAGGCTAAAATTTGTCGCACATGATGATAGGTCATGCAGTTTCCGCATAGCGGCCCCAAGCTATGCTGCATTGCAAAACGGCACGTGCTGCCCGATATAGCAATCACGGTTGTTCGGAACGGGCTCCGCATTCTCCTCCCGGCGTTGAGTTCGTTCCAGCCGTTCCCCTCTGAGATGTTTGGCGGTAACGCCGGATGTTTCAAACTTCAAAGGCCAGCTCCCTCGGGACGCTGGCCTTTTTTTCATGCGTGGTTATGCAGCCCGGCGCGCGAGCAGGCCCGCAAGTTCGGCGAGTTGGTCGATGAAGGCCTGCAGGAAGGCGCGGGTCGATTCATCGGGGACATCGCCGGCCTCGTCGACCAGATTGGGCTTCAGGCCGATATAGGCCTCGCCGCCCATAACCAGCGCACCAAGATTGCCAAGAATCACCCGCAGATGCTGCTGCGCTATCGCGGCACCGATCGCTCCCGGGCTTGTGCCGGCGATGGCGACAACCTTGCCCCGCCAGGAACTCTTGCCATAGGGCCGCGCCGCCCAGTCGATCGCATTCTTCAGCAGCGCGGGAATCGAACGGTTATGCTCAGGTGTAACGACGAGAACGGCGTCGGCAGCCGCGATCTCGTTCTTGAGGCGCGTCGCGCTTGCCGGCCAGTTCGCCTCGAGATCCTGATTGTAGAGTGGCAGATCGTCGATCGTGATGACGCTCGCCTCGAAGGCGCCGGAGCCGAGTCGCGACAGCGCGACGGCGAGCTTGCCGTTGATGGAATCCTTGCGTGCRCTGCCAATGATGACGGCGAGCTTCAACTTTGCCATGGGAGATTTCCTTGGTTACAAAAAGAGACCAAGGCTCAATAAATGCCTATGTCAAAGCCACGCAAGGAGGCACAATTTTGTCACCAGAGAACCTGCATGTGCCTCACGAGTGCCGCGCCGTTGGCGAGATGCTGTCCCGCGTCGGCGACAAGTGGACGATGCTGGTCGTAGACCTGCTCGGCGGAGGGCCGAAGCGCTTCACCGAGATCAAGCGCGCGCTCGGCAGCATCTCGCAGCGCATGCTGACGCTGACGCTGCGCAATCTGGAGCGCGACGGCCTCGTCACGCGCACACAGTTCCAGACGATTCCGCCACGCGTCGATTATGAGTTGACCGAACTCGGGCACTCACTGCGCTATCCCGTCAAGGCGCTCAGCGATTGGGTCGTCGCGAACCGGCGCGACATCACGGCCGCGCGGAGCCGCTTCGACGAAGCGCAGGAGCCGAAGCGCAAGCTTCTCAAACTCGCCTGAGAGAAAAACTCAGCGCCGCCGCGCTTCCAGCGGCAGCGAATCGAACAGGCTCGGCACATCGCTGGTGCGCGCCTTCTCGATCGTCAGCATGCGCAGCTTGGTCTCCACCCCGCCATCGGCTGAGAAGCCGCCGGTCTTGCCGTTGGCCGCCAGGACGCGGTGACAGGGCACGATGATGGGAAAGGGATTCTCTCCCAACGCGACGCCAACAGCGCGCGCTGCGCCCGGCTCTCCGATCCGCGCCGCGACTTCGCCATAGGTCAAAGTTTCGCCTGGCGGGATGCTCAGGGCAACGGCATAGACCTTTCGGTTGAAGGCCGAGAGACCGTCCATCTCGATAGGCAGGTGAGCAAGGTCCCGCTTCTCTCCCCGCAGCAATGCCATGATCGCGCCAATCGCATCCTGCACGAACGGCGGAGCAGCGCTTTCGACAGCCTCCGGATAGCGCCGAGCCAACCGCTGGCGGGCTCGCGCCTCATCCTGCTCCGGCAGTTGCGCACCGATCAGGCGTTCGGCATTCCAGACCAGCGCGCAGGCGCCGATTGCCGTATCGAACAGGCAGAAACCCTGGCTCATCACGCCTCCCGACGGAAGCGGCGGCCTCAGACGTAGAGCCGCTCGCCTTCAAGCCCTTTGTACATCGCTGCGACCTGCTCGCCATAGCCGTTGAAGAGCAGTGTCGGTCGACGCTCGCGCGAACCGAGAACCTGCTCGCTGGCCTGGCTCCAGCGTGGATGCGGCACCTCCGGGTTCACATTGGCCCAGAAGCCGTATTCCGACGATTGCAGAGCCTCCCAGAAGGTCTTGGGCCGCTCGGCGACGAAGCTGATCCGCGCAATCGACTTCACCGATTTGAAGCCGTACTTCCACGGCGTGATCAGGCGAACCGGCGCACCATGCTGATTCGGCAGTGGCTTGCCGTAGATCCCCGTCACCATCAGCGTCAGGTCGTTATTCGCCTCCGCCATGGTCAGCCCCTCGGTATAGGGCCAGGGATACCAGCGTTGCGTCTGCCCGGAGGCGACGCGCGGGTTAAGGAAGGTTTCGAACTTGACGTATTTGGCACTCGAGAGCGGTTTCGCCAGCGCCACCAGGGCCTTCAGCGGAAAGCCGGTCCAGGGCACGGCCATTGCCCAGCTCTCGACGCAGCGGAAGCGATAGAGCCGCTCCTCAAGCGGCATCTTGCGGACGAGATCGTCGAACCCGATCTCGAATGGCTTCTCGACCATGCCGTCGATCGCGATGTTCCAGGGCCGCGTCGGCAGCTTCTTCGCCGCACTGACGACATCCTTGGACATGCCGAATTCGTAGAAATTATTGTAGTTCGCCGCCAGCTCCTCGTCGGTCACCGGCCGGTCGAGCGTGTAGCTCGCATTGCGCTTGGCAGGATAGAGATCGAGCGTCGGATCCGCGCCTTGCGCGGCTGCGATCTGGGGCAATGTACTCCCGGCGATCAGCCCCGCGCTCCCGCCGAGAAAGGCCCGGCGGTTCATGGCGATATGTTCGGGAGTGGCCTGGCTTTCGGGCAATTCCCAGCCAGGGCGGCGTTTKATCAGCATCGACGGACATGCTCCGTTTCAGAGAGCGAAGCTTAGTCCACAGATGAGCTTCAAGTGCAATTCACGAGGGGGAGAGGCATCGGGCCCCTCACCGCATGGCTCCATGCATCCCGGCCCAAGCGAAGCGCAGGACCGGGATGACGTCGGAGTGTTTGGAGTGGACGCGTCAGCCGCGCGCTTCCAGCGCCTTGACGATCGCATCGCCCATCTCGGCGGTCGAGACGGCATTGGCGCCCGGCGCGGCGATGTCCTTGGTGCGGGTGCCGGCGCCAAGCACATCGGCGATCGCGCCTTCGAGCCGGTCGGCCGCCTCGATGGCGCCGAAGGAGTAGCGCAGCGCCATCGCAAAGGAGCCGATCATCGCGATCGGATTCGCCAGGCCCTTGCCGGCAATGTCGGGAGCCGAGCCGTGGACGGGCTCGTAAAGCGCCTTGCGCTTGCCGGTGGCCGGATCTTCAGCACCAAGCGAAGCGGAGGGCAGCATGCCGAGCGAGCCGGTCAGCATCGCCGCGACGTCGGAGAGAATATCGCCGAACAGGTTGTCGCAGACGATGACGTCGTACTGCTTCGGCCAGCGCACGAGCTGCATGGCGCAATTGTCGGCGAGCACATGCTCGAGTTCGACATCCCGGTAGTCCTTGGCGTGCAGGGCCGTGACCGTCTGCTTCCAGAGCACGCCGGTCTTCATGACGTTGTGCTTCTCGGCCGAGGAGACCTTGTTGCGGCGGGTGCGTGCCAGCTCGAAGGCGACGCGCGCGATGCGTTCGATTTCGGGCGTGGTGTAGAGCTGGGTATCGACGCCGCGCTTGGAACCGTCCTCCAGCGTGACGATCTCCTTGGGCTCGCCGAAATAGACGCCGCCGGTGAGCTCACGCACGATCAGGATGTCGAGCCCCTCGACCACCTCGGGCTTGAGCGAGGAGGCGGAAGCCAGCGCCGGATAGCAGATCGCAGGCCGCAGATTCGCAAACAGGCCAAGATCCTTGCGCAAGCGCAGCAGGCCGGCTTCGGGGCGATGCTGATAGGGCACATCCGCCCATTTCGGGCCGCCCACAGCGCCGAACAACACCGCATCGGCATCCTGGGCGAGCTTCATGTCGCCTTCCGAGATCGCCGCCTTGTGCGCGTCATAGGCAGCGCCGCCGACAAGTCCGCGCTCGATGGCGAAGGAGGCGAGGCCCTGCCTCTCGAACCAGCCGACGATCTTCTCGACCTGGCCGGTCACTTCGGGGCCGATGCCGTCGCCCGGCAGGAGGAGGAGCTTGTGGGTCGCCATGGTCGCCTCACGCGTTTGTCGGATATTGCTGGGGCCAGAGCGGCCTTGCCGGGCTGATTAGGCGGGGAACGGGAGTGACGCAAGCGCAGCCGCGGGGCAGCGCGCCTGCGCGGCAAGCAGAAGCTGTACGATCGGCACCAGCATCGAACCGCTTCACTCCGGCCGGAGTGAAGCGGAGAGCTGGAAGCCGTCGCAGAGCGCGACGATGGTTTCCGGATCGGAGCCGCTAGCGCAGTGCCTTTGGCATCAGCCAGTATCCCGACGGCAACGGGTGCTCCGTCCTCAGGCCTTCTTCTCCATGTTCCAGAAGAACTGGACGGGCGAGAGCACCATGCCGGTCAGGCTCTTGCGATAGGCCATTGGCTGCTGCACCAGCCCCGCCGGCGCATAGGGCACCGTCTCGAAGGCGCGCTTCTCGATCGAGGCGGCCAGCTCCTTCTGCTTGGCCACATCAGGCGTTGCAATCCACTGATCGCGCAGACCTTCCAGCGTGGCATCCTCCGGCCAGCCGAACCAGGCGGCAGGGCCATTGCTGCGCAACAGCGGATGCAGCGCGGGATTGAGCACGTCGGCGCCCGACCAGAGCGTGTGGAACACCGACCAGCCGCCCTGGTCCGGCAATCCGCGGTTGGAGCGCCTGCCGATGAAGCTGGCCCAATCGGTCGCGACCAGATCGACAGTCATGCCGAGCTTCTTCAGCAGTTCCTGTGTCACCAGGCACTGGTTATAGGCGATCGGCTGGTCGGCGGGTGCCAGCAGCAGCACCTTCTCGTTCTTGTAGCCGGCCTCCTGCAGCATTTGAAACGCATCAGCAGGATCAGCCCGAGCGGCACGTTCTCGATCGCGATCTCGGGATTGCTCTTGAGCAGGGGCAGGAGATCGACCGGCGGCTGTTCGTACCAGTCGACCTCGCCCTGCATCAGCGCGCCGACTGCGGCTGAAACCTCGGTCAGCGGCAACCATTCGATACGGTCGATCTTGGCGACCTTGCCGCCAGCGGCCCAGGACGGAGCCTCCTCTCGTGGCCTGTACTTGGCGAAGCGCTCATAGATCGCGTTCTGGCCCGGCACCCATTGCTTGTCCATGAAGCGCCAGGGTCCGGAACCGATCGCCTCCGTGATGTTCTTGGTTGGCTCCATCATGGCCACGCGCTCGGGCATGATGAAGGGCACGTTCGAGGAGAGCTTGCCGAGCGCGTCCGGCAGCATCGGGAAGGGCTTCTTCAGGCGGATGGCGAAGGTGCGCTGGTCGACGACATCGTAACCCTCGACGAATGTCGCGAAAGTCTGCCCGAAGGCATCGCGCGCCGACCAGCGCTTGATCGAGGCGATGCAGTCCTGCGCCCTGACCGGCTGCTCGTCATGGAACATCAGTCCGTCGCGCAGATGGAAGGTCCAGCGCAGCCCGTCCGGCGCAGTCTCCCAGCTCTCGACCATTTGCGGCTGGATGCGGAACTGCGCGTCCGTCGCAAACAGGGTATCATATATCAGATAGCCGTGATTGCGGATGACATAGCTCGTGGCGACGATCGGATCGAGCGAGGGCAACGGCGTCGACGGAATGAAGCGCAGCGTATTGGCGCGCGACTGCGCGCGCGACGGAAATCCAACGAGGCTGGAAGCGGTTAAAGCGGAACTTCCGGCCAGAATCTGACGGCGATTGAGTCGCATGCGGCATCCCCTTGCTCTTGAGCTTTCGCGCCTGGCGCGCCTGCTTTCTGTTAAGCAAGAGATATACCAGCATGATCATGCGGCCAGACGCAATGCCCCTTGCGATGGCCCGGCGGCATCAACTGGACTCGCCCCGGCCCGCTCGCTATTCCCTTGACCGTCTCAACGGGGTGCCCGGCGATTTCGGGCTGAGAGGGAAGCGCAGGGCTTTCAACCCGTCGAACCTGATCCGGATCGTGCCGGCGGAGGGATTGAGCATTGGCGTCTCGCAACCGGAGACCGCCTTCCCTCTCGACCGTCATGGCCTGCCGTCGAATGCATGCGGGGTGACGCCATGAGCTTTCTGAACAACCGGTTGACCCGGATCGCCGCCGCGCTCTCGGCGCTCCTGCTCGCGACGCCGTCCATGGCCCAGGAGAAACCGGCACTGACGGTCTACACTTATTCCTCCTTCACCGGGAAATACGGTCCCGGCGCGAAAGTGAAGGCGGCCTTCGAGGCGCAATGCAGTTGCACGCTGAACTGGGTCGCAAGCGATGATGCCGGCTCCCTCGTCGCGCGCCTGAAGCTGGAGGGTGAAGCGACCAAGGCCGATGCCGTGCTCGGCCTCGACATGAACCTTGCTGCAGAAGCCAAGGCGACGGGACTGTTCCAGCCCCATGGCCAGGATCGTGCCGCGCTCACTTTGCCCATCGCCTGGACTGACGATACCTTCCTGCCTTTCGATTGGGGGCATCTCGCCTTCGTCTATGATTCAACCAAACTTGCCGCGCCGCCCACCAGCCTGAAGCAGCTTGTCGACGATCCGAATGGGCCAAAGCTCGTACTGCAGGACCCGCGCACCAGCGCGCCCGGGCTTGGCTTCCTGCTCTGGATGCGATCCGTCTACGGCGATGGCGCCGACGCCGCCTGGACCAGGCTCAAGCCGCGCATCGTCACCTTCACCAAGGGCTGGTCGGAGGCCTACGGACTCTTCCTCAAGGGCGAGGCCGACATGGTGCTCTCCTACGCGACATCGCCGGCCTATCACATCGGCGCCGAGAAGAAGACGCAGTACAAGGCCGCCCCCTTCAGCGAAGGCCACTATCTGCATGTCGAACTCGCCGGCATGACGCGCACGACGCGGCAGCCGGAACTCGCCAAACGCTTCCTCACCTTCACGCTTTCGGACGCCTTCCAATCGCTGATCCCGGAAGGCAACTGGATGATGCCGGCGAAACAAGCGACAGGTGGACTGCCGGCTTCATTCGCCGATGTCATCAAGCCGGAACGGACCTTGCTGTTCACGCCGGACGAGGTGCGCACGCAGCGCCGAACCTTCATCGACGCCTGGCTCGCCGCAACGAGCCGCTGAGGCCTTGTTCCGCCCGGCCACGCTCACCGCGCTTGCCATCCTTGCGCTCGCCGGCGCCTCGCTCGCCGGGCTGGCGCGAGCCGGCGGCGACGTCGCGGCCCTGTCGCCGCTCGGCCCCTATCTCGCTCGCCTCGTCGCAGGAGCGACCGTCCAGGCGGGCCTGTCGATGCTGCTCTCGCTCCTGCTGGGCACGGCACTGGCGCTTGCCTTGCTGCGCCGCCGCTTTCCAGGCCGCAACCTCCTGCTCGCCGTGCTGACCGCCGCAGCCGTCGCGCCGACGATCGTGATCGTCTTCGGCGTCATCGCGATCTATGGCCGTTCCGGGCTGCTCGGCGACCTGGCGCGCGCCGTCGGCGCCGAACCACCGGCGATCTACGGGCTCCATGGTATCCTGATCGCGCATGTGCTGATGAATACGCCGCTGGTGACGCGCACGCTGCTTCAGGCCTTCGGCCGCGAACCTGGAGAGCGGAGGCGCTTGGCCTCGGCGCTCGGCTTCTCCGCCGCCTATTGTTTCCGGCATCTCGACTGGCCCGTGATCCGAAGAGAGGCCCCGGCGCTTGCCACCTTCGTCTTTCTGCTCTGCTTCACGAGCTTTGCCGTCGTGCTCTCGCTCGGTGGCGGCCCTGCCAATGCGACGCTGGAAGTCGCGATCTACGAAGCGGTCCGTTTCGAGGCCGATTTCGCCCGCGCTGCCGCTCTCGCCGGACTCCAGCTTGTGCTCTGCCTCGGACTTGCAACTGCGCTCGCCGCACTCGTGCCGGCGGCCCGCGACGAGGCAAGTGCCGAGCGCCATGCAATGCGCCCCGATATCCTCGCCCCTTGCCTGCGGCGGCTGGACTGCCTTGTTCTCATTCTGGCGACGGCGTGGATCGCACCGCCTCTCCTCAGCATCGCAAGCGGCCTCGCAGCCGTACCGATGCTCGCGACCGCCGAATTCGCATCGGCTGCCGCGACGAGCGCGGCGATCGCGCTTGGCGCTGGCCTCCTCGCCTGCCTGTTTGCCGTACTGCTCGCCAGCGCCGCGCGCGGACGCCGGCCGCGCCCGGGACTTCCCGACCTTGCCGCCTTCACCATGCTTGGCCTGCCGCCCTTCGCCTTCGTGGCAGGACTGTACGTCCTGACCCGCAACCTCGCCGATCCCGCAATGCTCGGTCTGCTGCTTGTGCCGCTCGTCAACGCCCTGATGGCACTGCCCTATGCCTATCGGCTGCTGGCACCGCCACTCGCGACCAGCGCCGAGCGCCATGGAAGACTGGCAGAGAGCCTCGGCATTGCCGGCTGGACCCGGCTGCGTCTCGTCGAATGGCCAGCCCTGCGCGCACCGCTGGCGGCCGCCTTCGCCTTTGCCACGGCGCTCTCGCTCGGTGATTTCGGCGTCATTGCTCTGTTCGGTGGCGGCGAGCTCACCACCTTGCCCTATCTGCTGGCGAACCGCCTCGGCGCCTATCGCATGGATGAAGCGGTCAGGCGGCGGCAAGACCACGCTGCTCCATGCCATCGCCGGCTTCGAACAGCCTGCGGCCGGAACCCTCCGCTTTGCCGGCGCAGATCTGCTGCCGCTCGCACCAGCCAGACGACCGGTCTCGATCCTGTTCCAGGATCACAATCTCTTCCCGCACCTCACGGCAGCTGAAAACGTCGCGCTTGGACTGAAACCGTCCCTGCGGCTCGACGCGTCCGAGCGCGAGCGCGTGGCAGCTGCGCTGACCGCGGTCGATCTTGCCGGCTTCGCAGCCCGCCGACCGGCGGAACTCTCGGGCGGTCAGCGTCAGCGCGTCGCCCTCGCCCGCGCCCTCCTGCGCGGCAAACCGCTGATGTTGCTCGACGAACCGTTCGGCGCACTCGACCCCGGGCTACGCCGCGAGATGATCGAGCGCGTCGATGCGCTGCGCCGCGAACACGGCCTCACCGTGCTGATGACGCTGCACACGCCGGAAGAGGCGGCCGGCCATGCCGACCTCTTTGCCTTCGTTAGGAATGGCCGCGTCGAAGCATCCGGCCCGTGGACGGGCCTGACGGCGTCGGACGGACCAGAGCCTGTCAGGCGCTTCCTGGGCATCTGAAGCGTGCCGTCCCGACTAACCGCGCAGCCGGGCCGTAATTTCGATCTCGATCTTCATCTCGGGCTTCAGTAGCCCGGATAYGACATATATGCCGGCCGCTGGCCGGATCTRCCCGAAGATTTCGCCGCAGACGGTGAGAACCGGTTCGCAATAGCTGCGATCCGTGACGAAATACTGCGCGCGCACGACGTTGGCGAGTGCAGAGCCCGCTTCGGTCAGGACCGCGTCCAGCGTCCGGAAGATGTTGCGCGCCTGTTCCGCCGGATCCTCAGGCATCGTCATGGTGACATAGTCATAGCCCGTCGTGCCCGAGACGAAGACGAGGTCGCCATCGACCACCGCGCGCGAATAGCCGAAGGCGAGCTCGAACGGCGAACCGGTGGATATCAGCCGGCGCTTCGGATCCAGCATCGTCATCCCCGTCCACCCTTGAGCGCGCGCAACACCTTGGCGCCCGGCCGGCCGGTCTGCGGCATGCCGATCTGCGATTCGATTTCCTTGATGGCCGCCCTGGTCAGCGAACCGACGGCACCGTCCGGCTCGCCGACATTGTAACCCCGCGCGCTCAGCAGGCGCTGCAATTCGCGACGCTGCTCGCGCGAGAGCGGCGGATCGTCGGTCGGCCAGTCGGCCTGGATTCCCGGCCGGCCGCGGATGCGGTCCGAGAGCAGCGAGATGGCAAGTGCGTAGGAATCCGCACCGTTATAGCTGTAGGCCGCGTCATAGTTCTTGAAGACCAGGAAAGCCGGACCATTGCGGCCGGCCGGCATCAGCAATCCGGCATTGCCCGAGCCGGACAGTCCCGAGCCGTCATATTTGACGATCCCGCGTGCAGCCCAGGATGAGACCGGCTGCTTCGGATTGCGCCCGGTCGGACCGGAATAGCCGTTGGGGACGCGGACCTCGTAACCCCAGGTCGCGCCAGTCACCCAGCCGGCCTTGGCCATGAAGTTGGCGGTCGAATGCAGTGCGTCGGGAATCGAGTCGACGAGATCGCGCCGTCCATCGCCATCGCCATCGACGGCTAGACGCATATAGGTCGAGGGGATKAACTGGGTGTGGCCGAAGGCACCGGCCCAGGAACCCATCAGGCGGTCGGCCCGGACATCGCCGCGCTGGATGATCTTCAGCGTCGCGATCAGCTCACCCTTGAAGAACGCGTTGCGACGCGGTGCGAGACAGGCGCCGGTCGAGAGCGCCTGGACGAGGGGCATCTTTCCGCGCGCCTTGCCGAAATCGCTCTCGACGCCCCAGACCGCGACGATGGTATGGCGGTCGACGCCAAAACGCTGCTCGGCCGCGGCGAGGGTCGAGGCATGCTGGCGCAGCATGTTGCGCCCCTCCGCCACCTTCTCCTCATCGACCAGCGTGCCGAGATAATCCCAGATCGGAGTCTTGAACTCCGGCTGGTTGTTCATCGCCTCGATCACCTTCATGTCGGGCGTGACGCCCGCCATCGCCCGGTCGAAGGTGGCGCCGGACACGCCCTTCGCTGCAGCCTCCGAACGCAGGCCGGCAAGGCAGGACTGGAAGTCCGCCTGGGCGCCGGACGCGAAGAGGATGAGCGGAAAAGCCAGTTTGAATGCGCGCATGAACCCACCGAAACCCAAGGAATGACGCAAAACTAGGGCCGAATGGTTAAAGGAGATTAACCATGCGCGAACTGCGCGCAAAAGTCGCAAAGGACGGCTATGGCAGGGGCCTGACCTGATTCGAGGCGATGCCGCCCATGCCTGTCGCCACAACCGAGCTCCTCGGCTTCACCGCAGCCGCGCTGACGACCCTGTGCTGGCTGCCCCAGGCCTGGCACACGATCCGGACCCGAGACACACGCGCGATTTCGCTCTGGACGCAGATATTCTTCGCGCTCGGGATTATTCTCTGGCTGGTCTACGGGCTCCTGCTGATGTCCTGGCCGCTGATCGGCGCCAATGCCGTGACATTGGTGCTGGTCCTCACCATCCTGACCATGAAGCTGCGCTACGGCTGAACCGGCTCTATCGGGAACCCCTCATGCTGGTTAGGCTTTCTGTAGACACAGCCTCGGACCGCCAATCCCCATGCCAGCCCTCTCCCCCGCCCATCTCCTGCCGATCGCCATGCTGATCGGTTCGAATGTCTTCAAGACCTTCTCCTGGTATGGCCATCTCAGCTACAAGAGCACCGCGATCTGGCTCGCCATCCTCGCCAGCTGGATGATTGCACTGCCGGAATACATGCTCGCCGTCCCTGCCAACCGCATCGGCAATGCGGTCTATTCCGCCGCCGAGCGGAAGACGATGCAGGAGGTCATCACCCTCACCGTCTTCGCCGGCTTTTCCATGCTCTGGCTCAAGGAGCCGCTCGGCTGGAACCATGCGATCGGTTTCGCGCTGATTGCGGCCGGTGCCTTCTTCATCTTCCAGGGCAAGGCGTAAGCAGGATGGCCAATCTCCCTTCGCCCGGACATCCCGCGGTCYCCGCCTATCTCGCCAATGGCTATGACGGCGTCGTCGGCATGTCGTCGCGCTTTGCCGCGGCGATCTGCGCGCGGCTGCTGCGCCTGCAAACCGAGGAAGGGCTGCATGGGCCGGTTGCCGAGATCGGCGCCTTCGAGGGACGCTTCTTCATCGCTCTCGCCCATGCGCTCGAGCCGGGCGAGGTCGCTCTCGGCATCGATATCTTCGAGTGGCCGAATCCGGAGGTTGAGCAACGCTTCGAGGCGAATTGCCTGAAGCACGGCATCGCCCCCGAACGGCGCGTCACGATCAAGGGCGATGCGGGAGCGATGGCTCCAGCCGACCTGCTGAAGCACACCGGCGACGCGAAGCTGCGTCTCATCCACATCGACGGCGAGCATTCCCGCCTGGCGCTCGCCAGAGATCTCGCACTCGCCACCGCCTGCCTGGCCGATGGCGGGCTGATCGTTCTCGATGACATGCTTCATCCCGGCTACCCGACGTTGATGGTCGCGGTGCAGGCCTATCTCGATGCACACCMTCAGATTGTGCCGCTCTGCATCATCGACCGTGAGACGATTGTCGGCGCCACCAAATTCGTGCTCTGCGAGCAGCACTGGTTCGAGCGCTATCAGGCTCGGATGCTCGATATCTTCAAGGAGCAGATCTGGCCACTGGGCGCCGACTTCGAACCGCATTGGTGCCTGGTGCTGTCGCTCGACACCCGGCTGGCGGACATCACCTGAGCTGCCGGCGCACTGCCTGCCGTATGTCATTCCGGACACGCCGCTATAGCGCTGCCGTCCGGCACGTCGGGGTCGGTGCCGGGCTCAAGAATGGTTTCCGGCCTTCAGCTTCGCTGCGGCCGGGATGACCGTATCACTCCCGACCACCTAGGAAGACTGCCGTGAAGAAAGCGATCCTCGTCGCCCTATCCATCTTGAGCCTCTCGACGCCGGCGCTCGCCGGCCCGACCTGCAGCCCGAGCGACGACCGCGCCAGGATCCTCGCCTCCGCCAGCACAGGCGACGTCCACCCAACCTGGCGCGGCGGAAAACATGTCGGTTACGGCTGGTCGCTGCAGGTCAAGCGCAACGCCCGCGACGACGCCGGTACGTCCTATTATGTCGGGGATCTCTATGACACGCGCGGTCAGCTCTCGACGCGCAATGCCTTCGTCATCGAGAACGAATGGGATTGCGGTCCCTGACGCGCCCGCTCCGGCGCTCACCGCGCCGGCCTGACCCGCAGGATCTTGCCGTTGGCATCATCGCTCAGCAGGTAGAGATAACCGTCGGGGCCTTGCCTGACGTCACGAATGCGCTCGCTGAGCGTGGTCAACAGCCTCTCCTCGCCGGTGACCGTCTCGCCCTGCGTCGAGAGGCGGATCAGCATCTGCCCGGCAAGGGCGCCAACGAAGAGAGAGTTTTTCCAGGCCGGCCAGATTTGCCCGGTATAGAAGGTCGCGCCGGACGGCGCGATCGACGGGTCCCAGTAGAACAGCGGCTGCTCCATACCGGGTTTCGATGTGCCCTCACCGATCTTCGCGCCGGAATAGTCGATCCCGTAGGTGATCACCGGCCAGCCATAGTTGAGCCCGGCCTTCGGCGTGTTGATCTCGTCGCCGCCGCGCGCGCCATGCTCTGCGGTCCAGAGCTGCCCGGTCTCTGGATGCAGCGTCGCGCCCTGCASGTTGCGGTGGCCGATCGACCAGATCTCCGGTTGCCAGCCCTCCTTTTTTGGATTGCCCGCCGCCGCCTTGCCCTCCGGGCTGATCCGCAGGACCTTGCCAAGGTGATTGCCCGGGTTCTGCGCCTGATCCCGCTGGCTGAAGCGGTCGCCCACCGTGACGAACAGCGCGCCCGTCCGGTCGAAGACCAATCGCGAGCCGAAATGCATGTTGCTGTTAATCGTCGGCATTTGCCGGAAGATCACGCTCATCCCTTCGAGCGCGGTGCCGCTTGCATTGAGACGCCCGCGCGCGACGCTGGTGCCGTTTCCATTGGCGCGCGGCTCCGCGAAGGAGAGATAGAGCAGCCGGTTCTGGGCAAATTGCGGATCGAGCGCGACATCGAGCAGCCCGCCCTGCCCGCGTGCCATGACGCTCGGCACACCCGCGATCGGCCGCGAAATCTCGCCCGCGGCGGAAACCAGCCGCAACCGGCCCGGCCTTTCGGTCACGAGCATGCGCCCGTCAGGCAGGAAGGCGAGGCCCCAGGGATGCTCCAGACCGCTCGCCACCGTCTCGACGACCAGCTCGCCCGCGCTCGATGGGAAGCGCTGCTGGGCATCGGCCGTCGCCGACAGTGCCAGGGCTGAAAGCGTGGCGCTGAAGCAGGCGGCAAGAACGCTGTGGCGCATGGAACTCTCCCTGTCGTAGCGGAACGTCAGTGAGGCAAAACGCGCGGAATCACCACTCGGTTGCTTCGAGTTCACGCCGAAGTGAAACGATCGCCTGGGTCTCGTCGAGCGCGACGTCGTCGCTGGTCACGGCCTGGCCGGCCGCGACATCCCGTTTGAGCTTGACGCCATGCGCGAGCCCGATCGGCAGGGCGCGGACTTCGCGGCTCGCCCGCGCCGGCATCAAGCGGCCATAGACCGTGTATCCGCCCTCCCCGTCCAGCATCTCGCCGGCCTTGAGGTCACGCTTGGCCACTGCAGCAGCGTCTCCGCGCCACTCGCGGGTGCTGCCAGTCGGCTCGCCGCGCAGGGCCGCGTTGAGGACCGACATCGAAAGCTCCAACCCGATCAGGTGGAACGGCTTGTACATCGCCGCATATTGGCCGGTGGAATCGGTCGGCAGGCCGTATTGCTTGAAGCAGGCCGCGGCGTAGTCGTTCGGCGCCTTCAGCACGACATAGACGCCCCAGCGCAGGTCGCGAAACACAGGCCGCCCGTCACGCTCGAGCGAAGACACCACTTCGACCATGCCGTCGCGATCGAGTTGCCCCCCGACCGCCTTCGGCCGCAGCACATGGGCAAGGTCGTCGACGCCGACGGGCGGGAATGCGAGGCCGGCCTCCGGCACATCGAGCCCGCAGGCATTGGCGATCGCCGCCATCTCTATCGCCGACTTCGTTCCATCGAGGAAGGAGTTGAACATTTGCGGGTTCATGCCCGCCGCCTTGGCCGCCTCGGGCGTCAACCCGTAATGGGTCCAGACATCGTCCGGCGTGACCTGATGGTAGGCCGGCAGATATTTCGTGCCCTTGCCAGCCGCCGCAACCGTGAATCCGGTCGCACGCGCCCAGTCGACCATCTCCGAGACAAGCGCCGGCTGGTCGCCATAGGCCATGGAATAGACCACGCCCGCGGCCCGAGCCCGGGTCGCGAGCACCGGGCCGACCAGCACGTCAGCCTCGACATTGACCATCACCACATGCTTGCCGGCGGTGATCGCCGCCAGTGCATGGTGTGCGCCGGCGGCCGGATGGCCGGTTGCCTCGATGACGACCTCGATACCGTCCATCGCAGCCGCCTCGGCGCCGTCCGCGACATAGCGGGTCGCCTCGATGCGGGCCTCGTCCCAGCCGACCTGCCGGCACGCGCGCTTCGCCCGCTCGGGATCGAGATCGGCAATGACAGCGACCTCCAGCCCCGCAATATGGGGCACCTGCGACAGGAACATCGAACCGAACTTTCCGGCCCCGATCAGTGCGACGCGTACGGGCCTTCCTGCGTCGCGACGGGTGGCGAGAAGTGGCATCAGGTTCATGACGACGCTCCGGTGTTCAATGATCTCGGGCAGAGTCACCCGCGTCGAGCCGGCAACAGCGACGCCGCCAGCCCGGATCCGTCATGGGATGCGACGGATTGGGGGCTCGAGCGGCCAGGCCACATGCCCGGAATGACGGAGGCGGACTGAACGATAACGCCGGTTATTCCGGCTTCACGCCGGCATCGGCGATGATCTGCTTCCAGGTCGCGATCTCCTGGAGGTGATAGGGCTTGAACGCGGCGGGATCGCGCACCTTCAGCGTGAAACCGAGCTTGAGGATCGCCTCGGTTATGGCAGGCTTGGCGATCGAGGCCATGACTGCCTTCGAGAGCGTGTCCAGGATCGGTTGCGGAACCGCGGCAGGTGCGAAGAAGGCCKCCCAGGAATCGGCGTCGGCATTGCTGACCCCCTGCTCGCGCAGGGTGGGGATATCCTTGGCGCGCAGATTGCGCTCCGGGCTCGCCAAAGCCAGCGCGCGCATGCTGCCGGCGTTGATCTGCTCCAGCACGCTCGGCAGCGTTGAATTGGCGATGTCGATGCGCCCGCCGATGATCTCCTGCACCAGCGGCGCGGCGCCGCGGAAGGGCACATGCGTCATCTTGGTGCMGGTGCGCTGCATGAACAGCTCCATCGCCAGATGCGAGCCGGAGCCGACGCCGGTGGAGCCGTAGTTCAGCTTGTCGGGATCCGCCTTGGCCAGCGCGATCAGCTMGGCAATGGTCTTGGCCGGCAGGTCGTTGCGGACGACGAAGGCGTGCTCGAAGGCGCCCACGCCGCAGAGCGGCRCAAAATCCTTCACCGCATCGTAGCCAGGCTCCTTCAGCAGGAACATGTTGTTCCCATGCGTCTGGTTGTTGCCGAAGATGAAGGTGTAGCCGTCCGGTTCCGCCTTGGCCACGGCGCGCGTGCCAACCGCCCCCGATGCACCGGCACGGTTGTCGACCAGCACGTTCTGGCCGATCGAGGTCGAGAGATCCTGCGCGACGAAGCGGGCAATGGCGTCGGTCGGTCCACCCGCCGGATAGGGAACGACCAGCGTGATCGGCTTCGACGGGAACGTCTGCGCCCGAACGATGGCCGGAGCAAAGGCGGCACCGGCAATGATGCCGAGCGTGGTGCGGCGGGTCAGCGACATGAAGGTCCTCCGGGGTGCCCGATTTGGAGACTGGGCTTGTCGCGAGAATTACGGGCAAAGGCGCCATGCGTCCAGCGGCAGGTGCCGGCGCCGCGGGAGGCTGTAGCCTGCGCTCAGCGAGCAACGGGGAACGAGCCGCCCATGACCATCCGCATCGAACGCGACGGCAAGGTCGCGACCGTCATCCACAGCCGCATCGAGGCCCGCAACGCGATGGATCCCGACAGCGCCGAAGCGCTGACGGCCGCCTTCCGCGAACTCGACGCCGATCCTGAAACCGGCGCGATCGTGTTCTGGGGCGAAGGCGGCGCCTTCTGCGCCGGCTGGGACCTGAAATATGCGCAGGCCTTCACCGATGCGGAGCGCTTCCGCACGGAGATCGTCGATGGACTGGCTTTTCCCCATGGCGGTGGCCCGGCCCCACGCGGCCCGATGGGCCCCTCGCGGCTGGAGATGGGCAAGCCCGTGATTGCCGCCATCGAGGGCCCGGCCGTCGCTGGCGGGATGGAACTCGCACTTTGGTGCGATGTCCGGATCATGGCCCAGGACGCCTATTTCGGCGTCTATTGTCGGCGCTGGGGTATCCCGTTGATCGACGGCGGCACCGTGCGCCTGCCCCGCCTTGTCGGCCAGGGCCGTGCGCTCGAGATCATCATGACCGGGCGCAAGGTCGCAGCCGACGAAGCCCTGCGGATCGGGCTCTGCGAGACAGTGGTCCCGCGCGGAGAAGCCCGCGCCGCCGCCGAGGCAATGGCGCAGCAGATCGTCCGCTTCCCACAGGGCGCCATGCTGGCCGACCGCCACAACGCGATTGCCGGGCACGGCCTCGGCGTCCGCGAGGCGCTGGCGCGGGAATGGGCTGGAGCCGTCGAGACCATCGTCAAGGAAGGTGCGGCCGGAGCCGGACGCTTCGCCGGCGGCAAGGGGCGTGGCGGCGACTTCGAGGATATTTGAAGGCTGCCTCTGTCTCGGCCGGGCCGGAATGGCACGCGGTTTCCGCTCGGTCGCCAGGCCCTACCCGCCGAACCCCGCCCGCTTCAGCCGCTGCACCGCGACGTCGAGTGCCTGCAGGAAGGCTGACCGGTCCTTCTGCGAGAAGGGTTTCGGCCCGCCGGTCACCGCCCCGGCGGCACGCAGATCCTCCATCATGTCGCGCGTCGCCAGCGCCATGCCGATCGAGGCTTCGGTGAAGGGTTTGCCTGTCGGCCCGATGACATCGGCTCCGGCCTTGATGCAGCGATCGGCAAGCGGGATGTCGGAGGTGATGACGATCGCACCGCGCGCCACCCGCTCGGCAATCCAGTTATCGGCAGCATCGAACCCGTCGGATACGATCACCCGTTCGATCCAGCTCTCCCGCGGCACCATCATGAAGCTGTTGGCGACAACGAAGACCTTGAGCCCATGCCGCTCGGCCACGCGATACACCTCCGGCTTCACCGGACAGGCGTCGGCATCGACATAGATCGCGATGGTGCTGGGGCTTGGTTCCATGGGGGTCAGCGCATCGCAGGGAACGGCAGGGCATGCAAGGACGGCTTTATGCCGGCCTTATGCGGCAGCGCGTCTTCCACATCGCAAGCTTAGCGGGAGCGGACCTACATCTCGACCATCGATGGAGGTCGAGATGACGACTGATACCGCCTACGCCCATACCTCTCACCAGCGCCGCGCCCGCGCGGTCTATCGCACCGTGGCGAAGAAGCGGCCGGCGACCGGCCTGCTCGCGGCAGAGCTTGCTGCACTGGCCTGCTTTGCGCTCGCGGCCGCCGGCTTCATCGGCCTGCGCGCCTGGCTGTTCCTGCCGAATTGAGCGCTGCGACATGGGACARTCCACGCCGGTCCAGCCGCTCGAAGGAGCGAGCCATCTCTTCCTTGTCGGGCAGTCGAAGCACGGTTTCTGGGTCGCCCGCGACCTCGAAGGCCAGTCTGAAGGCATTTTTCGCGAGAAGAAGGATGCGGTCCGCTTCGCCATGTTCGAGGGCGGCCATCCCAACGCGGTGATGCTCTCGCCCAACGCGGTCGAGCCCAGCTTTGGCATGGGAGTACGCTGATCCTGATCCAGTCTGACGATGCCGTATCTGCTTCGGCCGGGCGCAAGCCCGGCCGCTTGCTTCATGACACCGGCCATTCCCTTTGGGACCACATCTCGACCGTTGAAGCGGCCTACCGAAAGAACCTGCAACGGCCGATGGACCGGCGACTTGAAAGGGAACTCTACGCCATCTTCCTTGCAGCAGCCGGGGCGCTGATCGATCAACTCGTCGAGGTCGGCATCGACGATCCCGGCGATATCGCCCGGCGGCTGAATCGTCGCGGCTTTCCCTGCTGGGGCCGTCCGCGCTGGAGCACGGGAAGCGTCGCAACGATTACGCGGCGCCGGCGCATGGCGGAGGCGCATGATGATGTCGCCCAGGCATCAACCGGGCGACGCGAGATATCCCGAGAAACCGCGTGCACTTCGGCCGGCGCTGGCCTAGGCTCGAACTCTGCTTCGATGTGACAGAGTCCGGCTACCGCCCGGGCCGACCGCGGCAGCCGAAAGCCGGCCGCAGAATGACCGAAGACAGCACGAGTTTCACTGCACAGCGCCGCTTTCGCGCAACCACTCCGAGTATGTCGGTATCCGACCAGGACTGCCGATCTGCCCGTTGACCTGAGAAGGGGCGCAGCCCGCGCCCCTCGAAGCGAGGAATGAGACGATGGCAAAGGGTGAACAACGCGGCAACCKCGAAGCCAAGAAGCCGAAGAAGGACAAGCCGAAGGTCTCGGCAGCGGCCCCTTCGACCTTCGCTGCCGTGGTCGCAAAGGCCGCGGCTCCGCAAAAGAAGAAGTGAGGCGCCGGCAGCCGCTGCCCTGCCTCGCAGCGCCGGCTTTTCCCGACCGCAACGCACCGCCGACAGGACACAGATGATACGCTTCAGGACGATCGAACCGGAGGCGGCGGCGAAACTCACTGCGCCGTCGGCAGCCTCCGCTCAGCCCGCATCAGCCAAGGCCGGGGCACTGGCGGCTGGCTCCAGCAGTGCTGAGGCAGCGGCACAGGAGCTGCCTCAGCAGAAGCCCGTCCGGGCGAAGAAGCAGGGCGCAGCCCGGCTCTTCGACGAATAGCTCCGGGGACCTGCTCGTCAGGCCTCGATGACTTCGTCGGTCCAGACCCTGAAACCGACCAGCGTGTTCGGCCCGAAGGTGGTCGTGATGGCGACATCAGCCGCGTCGCGGCCGCGCGCGATCAGCACCCGGCCGATCCGCGGCACGTTATTGCGCGGGTCGAACATCTCCCAGCCACTGCTCAGGTAAGCCTCGAAGGACGCTGCGAAATCGCCCGGCGGAAACGGGGGAGGCGTGCCGACGTCGCCGAGATAGCACGTGCAATAACGCGCCGGGATGTTCATCGCCCGGCAGAACGCGATCGCGAGATGCGCATAGTCGCGGCAAACGCCACGCCCCTCGCGATAGGCCTCCGACGCCGTCCGCGTCACGCTCGCATCATTGTAGTCGAAGGCGATGCGCTGGTGCACGAAGTCGCAGATCGCCTGCACACGCGGCGCGCCCGGCAGCACATGGCCGAAGAGCTGCCAGGCCAGATCGAGCAAGCGGTCGCTGTCGCAGAAGCGACTGGCGAGCAGAAAGACCAGGCACTCCTCCGGCAACAGCTCGACCGGGACCTGCCCTGCGTMGTGGCGGAGCGTTTCAGGCAGTCCGCTGTCGTTGATCACGGCATCGGCCGAGATTCGCACGCGCCCTTGCGGCGCCACCAGCCGGCTGCACCAATTGCCGAAACCGTCGCGATAAGCGCTGACGCGGACCGGTGGATCCAGGCGCATGTGGTCAGGCTCGTCCAGCTCGGACACCCGGCTGAAATGCACATGCAGCATCAGGATCATGGGGGTTGGTTGCGGAAAGTCGTAATCGAGCTCGTAGCCGATCCTGAGTTTCACGTGATGCCTTCTGCGCGACACTCCGCGCTGGTCACTGGTTGCGCCCCCAAAGGGGCGTCCGGCACCATGCACCTTTCGGGCCGGGATGGCACTGATGGGCGTGGCCCTCCCTCGCCAGCCCGTGCGAGGCGCATCATTCACATTGCTGCTGCCAGCCATGACGCACTCTTGCTTGCGGTGCCGGCACGCGCGCCCTAAACCACGCGCGCGCCATGTGGCGCTATCCGAAAGCTCCGCCGGAGATCGATCATGGCCTTTCTTGCCGATGCCCTGAAGCGCGTGAAGCCGTCCGCGACCATCACCATCACGCAGAAGGCGCGCGATCTGAAAGCCCAGGGCAAGGACGTGATCTCGCTTTCGGTCGGCGAGCCGGACTTCGACACGCCCGATAATATCAAGGAAGCCGCCATCGCCGCGATCAGGCGCGGCGAGACGAAGTACACGCCGGTCTCCGGCATTCCGCAGCTGCGCGAGGCGATTACCCGCAAGCTGAAGCGCGAGAACGGCCTCGACTACAAGCCGAGCCAGACGATCGTCTCCACCGGCGGCAAGCATGTCATCTACAACGCGCTCCTCGCCACCCTGAACCCCGGCGACGAGGTCGTCTGCATCTCGCCCTACTGGGTCAGCTATCCCGAGATGGTTGCGCTCTGCGGCGGCACGCCGACCTTCGCCGAGACCCGCATCGAGAACGAGTTCAAGCTCCAGCCGGAGGATCTCGAGAAAGCGATCACCCCCAGGACCAAGTGGGTCATCCTGAACTCGCCTTCGAACCCGTCGGGCGCCGCCTATAGCCATGCCGAGATGAAGAAGCTCACGGATGTCCTGATGCGCCATCCTCATGTCTGGGTGCTGACCGACGACATGTACGAGCACCTGGTCTATGGCGACTTCCAGTTCGTCACGCCCGCTCAGGTCGAACCCGGTCTCTACGAGCGCACGCTGACCATGAACGGCGTCTCGAAATCCTACGCCATGACCGGCTGGCGCATCGGCTACGCTGCCGGCCCGCAGCATCTGATGAACGCCATGGACCTCGTCCAGGGCCAGCAGACCTCCGGCACCTCGGCGATTTCGCAATGGGCGGCGGTCGAGGCGCTCGACGGTACGCAGGAGCACATTCCGGTCTTCCGGAAGGCCTTCGAGCGTCGCCGCGATCTCGTGGTCTCGATGCTGAACCAGACGCGCGGCCTCAAGTGCCCGACGCCGGAAGGCGCGTTCTACGTCTATCCCGATTGCTCGGCGCTGATTGGCAAGAAGCTGCCGAACGGCAAGGTGATCGAGACCGACGAAGACCTCGTCATGGGCCTGCTCGAGACGGAAGCCGTCGCGGCCGTCCACGGCTCCTCCTTCGGCCTTGGGCCCAATTTCCGCATCTCCTACGCCACCTCGGACGAGAAGCTGGAAGAAGCCTGCCGCCGCATCCAGCGCTTCTGCGCCGAGCTGCGCTGAGCCAGCGATCGTGAATTGCCGCGGGCGCGCCACTCGGCTAGCGCTTGCGGCATGAACCGCCGCTCCTTTCTGATCCTGACGGCCGCCCCGCTCCTCGCGGGGGCGGCCGTGGCGCAATCTGGGCCTCCGTCGCTCTCCGTGCGGCAGGCCTATGACGGAGCCAAGGCCGGCACGCTGATTCTCGTCGATATCCGGACACCAGAGGAATGGGCCGATACCGGCGTGCCGGTCGGCGCCATCAGGTTGGATATGGAGGCCAGCGCCTTCGAGGCGTGGCTTGCCGCGCTACGGCTCGAGAATCCCGGCAAGACCATCGCGCTGATCTGCCGTACTGGAAACCGCAGCAGCTCGCTGCAGCGCAAGCTCGCCGGCCGCGGCTGGCGTGACATTGTCGATGTCCGCGGCGGCCTGCTCGGCAATCCCGGCGACAAGGGTTGGCTGGCCGAGCAGTTGCCGGTGACGGCCTATCCCTGAGATCTGCGGCCCGAAAGCAGGTCCGGCCGCCTTTCGCGCGTGATCGCCTCAGCCTGCTCGCGCCGCCAGCGGGCGATGCGAGCGTGGTCTCCCGACAGCAGCGCCTCKGGCAGCCCCCTGCCCTCCCACTCGCGCKGGCGCGTATAGTGCGGATATTCGAGCAGGCCGTTCTCGAAACTCTCCTCCGAACCGGAGGCTTCCTTGCCCATCACGCCGGGAATCAGGCGCACGCAAGCATCCAGCAGCACCATCGCCGCCATCTCGCCGCCGGAGAGGATGTAGTCGCCGATCGAGACCTCGGTCAGGCCGCGCCCCTCGATCACCCGTTCATCCACGCCCTCGAAGCGCCCGCAGACGATGACGACGCCATCGCCGGCCACCCAATCGCGGACCTGGCGCTGATCCAGCCTGCGCCCGCGCGGGGACATCAGCAGGCGCGGTCTTGGATCGTCGACCGGAACCGCCGCATCGATCGCAGCTGCCAGCACGTCGCAGCGCAGCACCATGCCAGCACCGCCGCCAGCCGGGTTGTCGTCGACATTGCGATGACGGCCGATGCCGTGGTCGCGGATCTGGTGGGTATCGAGCTGCCACAATCCCTTGCGCAATCCCTCCCCCGCCAGGGAAGCACCGAGCGGGCCGGGAAACATCTCGGGATAGAGGGTCAGGATCGAGGCGCGAAAGCTCATGCCGAAGCAAAGCGCAGCGACGGATGCCCGTCCAGCGCTGCGAAATCCCTGGCACTGCCGATGACATTGTCGAAGCCGGAGAAGGCCCCCGCCTCGAGCATCGTCAGGATCGCGACGGCCCGCATGCCGGCACGCTTCGCGGCCTCGACGCCCAGCGGCGCGTCCTCGAAGACGAGGCAGCTTTCGGGAGCCACGCCCATGCGCTCGGCGGCCGCCAGGAACATGTCGGGATGCGGCTTGCCCCGAAACCCCTGCGATGGCGAGACGATCGTGGCGAAGCGCGAGCGCAGACCAAGCGTATCGAGCACGAGGTCGATATTGGCCGGCGGCGCAGCGGAAGCGACCGCCATCGGAATCCCGGCAGTCTCGGCGCGCGCCATCAGAGCGAGCAGACCAGACAACGCCGCGACATGGGGGCGATAGGCCGCGCGATAGAGCTCTTCCTTGCGCAGCCCGCGCGCTTCGAGCTCAGCATCCTCAGCCTCCGGGAAATAGGCAGAAAGGATTTCGAGATTGGCCTTGCCAGCGGTGCGGCTGAAGAAGCTTGCCCGGTCGAAGGCGAGGTTCTCGGTCTTGTGCCACGCCTCCCAGGCATCATCGTGGAAGCGCATGTTGTCGACGATGGTGCCATCCATGTCGAAGATCAGGGCGCGGATCGAGGTTTCACTTGTCATCGACATCCTCGAACAATCCGGCCGGAGGGTCCGCTTCGATCCGTCGCGCCGCGATGTCGATTCGGGGTGTGAAGGCCTTGGTGAACGGCATCAGCACGGAGCGGCCATCCGGAGTGCGGATGTCAAGCAGGTCGCCGGCGCCATAATTGTCGACGGACGTGACCTCGCCGAGAGGCTCGCCTTGCGGCCCGACCACGGAACAGCCGACCAGATCGGCCTGGAGGAACTCGTCCTCATCATCGGCCGGCGGCAGGTTTGCTCGCTMGGTATGGAGCTTGAGCCCAGTCAGGGTTTCGGCCGCCTCGCGGCTGGTCACGCCCTTCAGGCGGGCAATGACCACTTCCTTGGCGGGCCTGATCTCCGCGATTTCGAAACGGCGGCCGTGATCGTCGATCAGCGCGCCRTAGGCCGCGATATCGAGCGGATCGGCCGTGAAGGCCTTGATCCGCACCTCGCCTTTGACGCCATGCGGCGCCCCGACGATGCCGAGCGGGACGAGTTCGTTATCAGCCATCAAACGCCATTCCGGGTCACCGCGAAGCGAGCAGCCCGGAACCCATAATCACCAAGGAGTAAAGGAAGAAATCGGCGCGGCCGCCCCGAAAGGCGGCCGCGTCTCAAAAGGTTCACTCAGCAGCTTCAGCCGGAGCAGCGGCCTTCTCGGCCTTCTTCTCGGCGCGCTCCTTGGCCTTCTCGCCGGGAACGGCCTTCGCCGGGTTGTTGCGGGCCGGACGCTTCAGCAGGCCAGCAGCGTCGAGGAAACGCAGGACGCGATCGGTCGGCTGGGCGCCCTTGGCGAGCCAGGCCTTGGCCTTCTCGAGGTCGAGCACGACGCGCTCCGGCGAATCCTTCGCCTTCATCGGATCATAGGCGCCGATCTTCTCGATGAAGCGGCCATCGCGCGGCGAACGGGCGTCGGCGACGACGATGCGGTAATAGGGGCGCTTCTTGGCGCCGCCGCGGGTGAGGCGGATCTTCAGGGACATGATAATCTCCAGTCAGTTCAGGTTTGCAGGCTTCTGTTTCGCAGGCTCGGCAGCCGGGTGCCGGTAGATGCCGACCTCCCAGCCACGGATCACGAAGGGTTTCTCGAATCTGGCGCCGAGACGCTCGGCAACCTGGATCGAGGGTCGATTGTCGGGGTGGATGAAGCTCATCAGCGTCGTCCAACCCAAGTCACGATAGGCATAGTCACGGGCGCGCAGAGCAGCTTCGGTCGCGTAGCCGCGCCCATGCTCACCGGCGAAAAGGCTCCAGCCGATCTCCGGCTCGGGCCAGCCTTCCGGCGAGAGCAGCCCACACCAGCCGACGAGCCGGCTGTCTTCCTTGGCCTCGAGGGCCCAGAGACCGAAACCCAGCAGGGACCAATGGCCAGCCATGCTGGCAAAGCGACGCCACGAATCCTCGCGCCCGCTGGCGCCACCGACGAAACGGGTCAGCTGCTCGTCGCCCAGGAACGCGGCCACGCGATCGAAATCGCCCTTGGCCCAGCCGCGCATCACCAGGCGCTCGGTCTCGAGGACGGGGATCACTTCTTCTTCCCGCCGAACGGATTGCCGCCGAGACCAGGCAGGCCGCCCAATCCGGGCAGTTTCGGCATCATGCCGGCGGGCGGCGTCACGCCCTTGGGCAGGCCGGGGAAACCGCCCGGCGGCAGCGAAGGCAGCCCGCCGCCAGCGCCGAGCTGCTTCTGCAGATCCGCGAGCTGGGCCGGGTCCATCTTGGACGGATCAGGCATGCCCGGCGGCAATCCGCCGCCGCCCATGCCGAACATCTGGCCAAGCTTGCCGAGCATGCCGCCCTTCTGCTTCGACATCGCCTTCATTGCGTCGGCCATACCGCGATGCATCTTGAGCAACTTGTTGATCGACTCTGCCGAGGTACCTGACCCTGCCGCGATGCGCTTCTTGCGGCTGTTCTTGAGAAGGTCGGGGTTCTTGCGTTCGGCCGGCGTCATCGAGTCGATCGCCGCGATCATGCGCTTGAACATCTGGTCGCCCACGCCAGAACTGGCGAGCTGGCTCTGAGCCTGCTTCATCCCGGGCAGCATACCCATGATGCCGCCGAGCCCGCCCATCTTCTCCATCTGCTGCAACTGCGTGCGCATGTCGGAGAGATCGAAATTGCCCTTTGCCATACGCTGGGCGACGGCCTGCGCCTGCTCGGCATCGATCGTCTCGGCCGCCTTCTCGACGAGCGAAACGATGTCGCCCATGCCGAGGATACGATTGGCGACCCGCGAGGGATGGAAATCCTCGAGGGCATCGGTCTTTTCGCCCGTGCCGACCAGCTTGATCGGCTTACCGGTGACGGCGCGCATCGAGAGCGCCGCGCCACCGCGCGAATCGCCATCCATACGGGTCAGCACGATGCCGGTGAGCCCAACGCGCGCGTCGAAGGCACGCGCCGTATTGACCGCGTCCTGGCCGGTCAGCGCGTCGGCGACGAGCAGCACCTCATGCGGGTTCGTCGCAGCCTTCACATCGGCGACTTCCGCCATCAGCGCCTCGTCGAGCGTGACGCGACCGGCGGTGTCGAGCATGACGACATCGAAACCGCCGAGCTTGCCGGCCTCGATCGCGCGGCGCGCGATCTGGACGGCCGACTGGCCGGCGACGATGGGCAGCGTATCAACACCGACCTGCTGGCCGAGGATAGCCAACTGCTCCATGGCAGCGGGGCGGCGCGTGTCGAGCGAGGCCATCAGCACCCGCTTCTTGTGCCGGTCGCTAAGGCGCTTGGCGATCTTGGCGGTCGAGGTCGTCTTGCCCGAGCCCTGCAGGCCGACCATCAGGATCGGCACCGGCGGCACCGAATCGAGCGTGATGCCTTCGCCCTCGCCGCCAAGGGTGTCGATCAGGACGTCGTTGACGATCTTGATGACCTGCTGGCCGGGCGTGACCGATTTCAGAACCTCGGCGCCGACCGCGYGCTCACGTACCTTGTCGGTGAAACTGCGCACGACCTCGAGCGCGACATCCGCCTCCAGCAGCGCGCGGCGAACCTCGCGCAGGGCTGCGTTGACGTCGTCCTCGGTCAGCGAGCCCCTGCGGGTCAGGCCCGAGAGGATGCCGGAGAGTCTGTCGCTCAATGTGCCGAACATGCGGCCCCTTGTCGGTTTTGTACGGCTCTTTCATCCAACAGAACGGACATCACCCCCAAGCGGTTTCGCGCCCGAGGGCGCAGACGCGCTGTCGGGCGTTGACCTCCGGGCTCTCATGGCTCATGCGAGCGGCCCGGTCGGCGGATGCGGTCTCGTCGATGTCGGCGAAACGAATGCTGGGGTTAAAGCGTCAGAATGTGGCGAAAGTCAAGATTGCGGACGCATGGTGGCAATCTCGCCGCGATTGACCGCTAGCTGATCTGACCCGATCAACAACAGAATCGTCCTGATCGCATGACCCGAACCGCCGCTGCCGCCCTTCTCGCCACCGCCCTCCTGGCTGCTGGCTGCGCCACCGAACCACTGCGCACGGGCCCCATCAATCCGAAATCCGCCGAGAAGCTGGCCGCGGTACAGGTCGACCGCGCCGCAGCAGCGCGAATCCTGAACAACTACCGCGCCAGTCTCGGCCTCGGCCCCGTGCGGCTCGACCCCGCGTTGACGGCGATKGCCCAGCGCCAGGCCGACGCGATGGTCGCCGGCAACGCGCTCTCGCACGATGTCGGCGGCAACTTCACGGCCCGCGTGCATGCGGCCGGGCTGAATACGGGCCGTGCAGCCGAGAATCTGGGAGGCGGCTACTATTCAACCGAGGAGGCTTTTGCGGGGTGGCGTCAATCGTCGGGACATGACGCGAATTTGCGCATGCCCGAGGCGACGCGCTTCGGCATTGCGCTGGCAAAGGACCCACGCACTCAGTACCGCGCCTATTGGGCCCTGGTTGTCGCAGCTGATCCGCAGCCCCGTAGGACGGTAGATGCCGGGCCGCTCGTTCCGGTGGAAAGTTTACGCAGGGTTCGCGCTGAAGGTGACAGGCAGATTGCAGGGCGGTAGTTGTCGCGTCCCCCCTTTTGAATACGGATTGCGAGATGCCTTACGCTGCGCCGAAATTGATCGCCCTTGCGGCAGCCTCCCTGTTTGTCGGCCTGTCCCAGGCTCAAGCTCAGGCCCAACCCTGCGCCAGCAACTTCAAATCGGCCGGTGTTCCGATGCTCACCGCCCTCACCTACCGGACCTGGGATCTCATCCCCAACCGGGCGCCGGCCGTGGTGCTGCCCGCGCTTGCCAGGGCCGTGGCGGCCGACGGCTTCGACGGCATCCAGGTCGACAAATCACTCGGCACGATTTCCGCCCTCCAGGAAGTGACCGGATCCGGCCGCCCGCAAACGCTTCGCGTGACCGCACGCCCGAGCGGCAAGGGTACGCGGGTCGACATCGTCTTCACCGTGCAGCCGGGACAGATCGCGGAGGAAGGCGGCACCCGCGCGGCGATGTGCAAATTCATCTCGAGCGCTCGTCGCTGAGGCCGCATTACGCGCCTCGTAGCGGCCGCGGCGGTTGAGGCTGCGGCGGCCTCTTTACAAAGTCTCGCGCCTCGGGATTGCTCGGGCTGCAACCTCGGGAGCCTCGCCATGACCTTCGAAGCCTGGGCCGCCTTCGCGGCCGCAACCGCCGTCCTGCTCGTTATCCCGGGCCCTACGATCCTGCTCGTGATGTCCTATGCCCTGGGCCAGGGCTGGCGCACCGCCTTCCCGATGGCAGTCGGCGTCGCGCTCGGCGATTTCACCGCAATGACGCTCTCGATGCTCGGGGTCGGCGTTTTGCTGGCAGCCTCGGCGACTGTGTTCACCGCGCTGAAATGGGTTGGCGCAGCCTATCTCGTCTATCTCGGCGTGAAACTCTTCCGCGCCGGCGGGAGCCTGAATGCCGAACCCCGCAAGGATGCTGCCTCGGCCTTGAAGATGCTCGGCCATGCCTGGCTGGTGACAGCTCTCAACCCGAAGAGCATCACCTTCTTCGTCGCCTTCCTGCCGCAGTTTCTCGACGCCAAGGCCGATTTCTGGACACAGATGCTGATCTTCGAGGCAACCTTCATCACGCTCGMCTTCGCCAATGCATTGGGCTACGCGCTGATCGCCTCGCGTGCCCGTTMGGTGGTCAGCAATCCGCGTGCGATCGGCCTGTTCAACAAGGCCGGCGGAACGCTCCTGATCGGTGCCGGCATCGCGACCGTGGCGATGCGCTCGGGCAACCACTGACAATGGGCAGAGCCAGCATGCGCGACGGCAAGGACAGCCACACGCTCGATTTCTACGCGAGCGAGGCCGAAGCCTATGCGTCGCGCGGCCAGGAGGCGAGCCGCGCGAAGCTTCAGGGCTTCATGTCGCTGCTGCCGCCCGGCGGACGCGTGCTCGAACTTGGATGCGGCGCCGGACAGGACAGCGAGGCGTTGCTGGCGCAGGGCTTCGACGTCTTGCCGACCGATGGCTCTCCAGAACTCGCGGCACAGGCAGAGCGCCGCCTCGGTCGTCCGGTGGCTGTCCTCCTGTTCGAGGACCTCGCCGAGCATGAGGCCTTTGACGGAATCTGGGCCAATGCCTGCCTGCTCCACGTCCCCCGTGCGGCCCTGCCTGCCATGATCGCACGCGTGCATGCCGCRCTGAAACCTGGCGGCGTCTTCTATGCCAGCTTCAAGGCTGGAGAGCAGGACGGCCGCGATCGCTTCGGCCGCTATTTCAACTACCCGTCGCCCGAATGGCTGCGCGGCGCGTACGGCACTGGGCGCTGGTCCAGGCTCGACATCGTCGAGGAAATCGGGAGCGGCTATGACCGCGAGCCCACCGATTGGCTGCATGTCACAGCGTTCAAGATGCCGTGACGATGCGGTTTCCTGTGGGCGGGGCCCTCTTTCCGGGGCAGGATCGCAGGGCTTGACCCCGCCGCAACAGGCCCCACTTCTCCCGCCATGAACCGCCGCAAACTCCTCTCGCTTCTCGGTGTCTCCGCTTTGCTCAGCTCGACTGGCATGGCCTGGGCCGCATTCTCACGCTCGCGCAACCCCTATTACCAAGGGCCGGTCAGCGAGAATTTCGACGGACTGCGCTTCACCGATGGCCGGCCGGTCAACAAGGGCCTGCTCGACGTCCTGAGATGGCAGACCTCGAAGCGCGAGCGTGAGGCCTTTCCGGCGCATTACCCGGCCCCGACGCAGGACAAGCCACCTGCGCGTGTCGAGGGCCTGCGCATCGTCCATCTCGGCCACGCCTCGTTCCTCTACCAGATCGCCGGGCTCAATGTGCTGGTCGACCCGGTCTATTCCGAGCGCGCCAGCCCCTTCTCCTTCGCTGGCCCACGACGCGTGAACGCTCCGGGCGTCGCCTTCGACGACCTGCCGAAGATCGATGTCGTGCTGATCACGCATAATCATTACGACCATCTCGACCTCGCGGCACTCGACGCGCTCCACCGGCGCGACAAGCCGCGGATGATCATGCCGCTCGGCAACGACACGATCATCCGCGCCCGCAATCCCGCCATCCACGCCGAGGCCTATGACTGGAAAGCGAAGGTCGCCCTGTCCGACGCCGTCTCCGCGACATTGGTTCCGACCTATCACTGGTCGGCGCGCGGCGCGCTCGACCGCCGCATGGCGCTCTGGTGCTCCTTCGTCATCGAAACCCCACTGGGCAAGGTCTTCCATATCGGCGATACCGGCTATCACGATGGCTCGCTCTACGAGCGGCTCGGTGCCGAGCATGGCCCGTTCCGCCTGGCCGTGCTGCCGATCGGCGCTTACGAGCCGCGCTGGTTCATGGGCGACAACCACATGAATCCGGAAGAAGCCGTCAGGGTCATGCTCTCGCTACGCGCCGAGCAGGCGCTCGGACACCACTGGGGCACATTCCAACTGACCGACGAAGGCATCGAGCGTCCGCCCGAAGCCCTGAAGCTCGCCCTTGCGCAAGCGAACCTGCCCGAGGAGCGCTTTCGGCCGATGCGCCCCGGACTGAGCTGGAACGCCTGAGGACGATCTGCTGGCGGCACATCGCGACCGGCTGAGAGCTGCCGGCCGAAGCAAGGCGCTCGCTAAAGCCAAAGCCTATTGCGGTTGCACGTAGACGTTGATCTCGAGGTTCGGATCGCCCGGGTCCTTGAGATCGGTGACATATTCCTCGAGGAAGGCGTCCTTCACCTTGATGTTCTTGGCCTCGAGATAGGCCGTGATCGTCTCATAGGTGGAATCGATGTCGTCATAGGGCGCTGTATGCACGAAGCGCAGCGAGAGCCCGGCCGGGCTCGTGCTCGACCGCACGCCATTGGCGAGCGGCGCCGCACCGTCCGGCGCCCGGTCGACAGGCAGCATCGCCTCGAAGCGGAAGCCGTTATCGTCCGTCTCGATGAAGAGCGTCAGCGGCCGGCCTGCAACCGAAAGCCCCGATCGCGAGGCCTGTTCGCGCAGGATGCGGAAACTCTCGACCAAACGCTGGAAGCCCTGATCCCAGCTCGACTGGCCGGAGATCGCGAGCACCGGCTTGGGCACCAGTTGCACCTCGTCGACATCGCTCGGGTCGCCCGGTTTACCCGCGAGCGTCGCGTTCGGATCGGGCACAACGGTCGACTGCCGCTGCTGCGGTGCGACCGGAGGAGCGGGAAGCGGCGGAGCGGGCGGCGCCTCCGGCGTGGCCGGGGCAGGAACCGGAGGCGGAGGCGGCGCGGGAGGTGGCGGCGCAGCGCCCTGCGGGATCGGCCCACTCGGCGCAGGCTGGCCCGCCGATGGCGGCGGCGTCACGGGCGGCGCCGGCAGCGGCACGGGCGGGGGCGTCAGGCTGTCTGCCGGGGCCTGTGCCGGCGCCTGCACGGGCACCGCCTGGACCGGAGCCGGGCTCGGCGATGCGGCGCCCGGCGGCGGCGCAAGGGGAGCAGCCTCCACCGGMGTGGGCGGAGCCACCCGGGTTTGTGCGATGGCGAGGGAGCCGGCGGCGACGCCTGCGACAGCCAGAATTCCAACCCGGAAATGCCGCATCATCTTAGCCCTGACAGAGAGGAGCGATTCGCGCCCTTGCGCCGCAGCATAGAATGTCCGTGAGCGCGCAGGAACGGCTGGAAGGGTGGCTTTTTCGCGTCAGCTCCCTCATATAGCCGCTCTTTGTTGGACCTGTGACCAAATGAACGCATTGGCGCATCGCCGGTTCCTGAAAATGAACGGGCTCGGCAACCAGATCACCGTGCTCGACCTGCGCGGCACCAGGCTGAAAGTCAGCGAAGCGGAGGCGCGTGCCATCGCCGCGGAGCCGCGCGCGCATTTCGACCAATTAATGGTGCTGCACGATGCGCGCACGCCCGGCACGGATGCCTTCATCCGCATCTACAACACGGACGGCTCGGAAGCCGGCGCTTGCGGCAATGGCACGCGCTGCGTCGCCTGGGCCATGCTGGCCGATCCCCGGATGGGTGACAGCAACCGGAGCGAGCTGATGCTGGAAACCAAGTCGGGACTGCTCCCCGCCTCGCGCATCGACGATCTCGTCTTCACCGTCGACATGGGCCGACCGAAGCTGGCCTGGGACGAGATCCCGCTGGCAGATCCGTTCCACGATACCAGCCGCTTCGAGCTGCAGATCGGGCCGATCGACGAGCCGATCCTGCACACGCCTTGCGCGGTCAATATGGGCAACCCCCACGCCGTCTTCTTTGTGGACGATCCCTACGCCTTCAACCTGGAGCAGATCGGCCCGTTGCTCGAAAACCACCCGATCTTCCCTGATCGGGCCAATATCGAGTTGGCCGCGGTGAAGGCTCCCGATCATATCGTGCTGCGCGTCTGGGAACGCGGGGCCGGCATCACCCAGGCTTGCGGCTCCGGCGCGTGTGCCGCGCTCGTCGCCGCCGTGCGGCGCGAACTGTCGGCGCGCAAGGCGGTGGTCAGCTTGCCGGGCGGCGATCTCATCATCGAATGGCGCGCAAGCGACGACCATGTCCTGATGACCGGCCCAGTCGCGTTCGAGTGGGAGGGCGTGCTCGAGCCGGCGCTGTTCGAAAGCGCGGCTTGATGACGCTCGAAGTCGTCACCTTCGGCTGTCGCCTCAATATCGTCGAGAGCGAGGCAATCAGGACGCAGGCGGAGGCAGCCGGCCTTGGCAACGTCGCGATCGTCAACTCCTGTGCCGTGACGACGGAGGCCATGCGGCAAGCACGCCAGGCCGTCCGGCGTCTCAAGCGCGAACAGCCTGACAGGCCCGTCATCGTGACCGGATGCGGCGCGCAGGTCGAATCCGGCGTCTTCGCGGCGATGCCGGAGACCGCGCGCGTCCTCGGCAACGCCGAAAAGATGCGGGCCGAGACCTGGATATCGCTCGCCCGTTCGAACAGCCTGGCCTCGGACGCCGAGGTCAATCCCGAGGACAAGACGACCGTCTCCGACATCATGCGCGAGACCACGCTGCAGACGCTGTCGCCCAACGCCTTTGCAGCCCATACCCGCGCCTTCGTTCAGGTCCAGAACGGCTGCGACCATCGCTGCACCTTCTGTGTCATTCCTTATGGCCGGGGCAATTCACGCTCGCTCGGCGTCGCAGCGGTCCTCGGCCAGTGCCGCAAGCTGGTTGAGAATGGCGCCCGCGAAATCGTGCTGACCGGCGTCGACCTGACGAGCTATGGCCGGGACCTGCCGGAGCTCCCGACGCTCGGCGAACTCGTGCAGACCATCCTGCGCGCCCTGCCCGCCCTGCCGCGCCTGCGCCTCTCCTCGATCGACGCGGTCGAGGTCGACGATGCGTTGCGCCAGGCCATTGCGACCGAACCGCGGCTGATGCCGCATCTGCATCTCTCGCTCCAGGCCGGCGACGACCTCATCCTGAAGCGGATGAAGCGGCGCCATTGCCGCGAAGACGCCGTCCGGTTTTGCGCGGAGATGCGGGCGCTGCGCCCCGACATCGTCTTCGGCGCCGATCTCATTGCCGGATTTCCGACCGAGGATGAGGCGATGTTCGCCCGCTCGCTCTCGCTGATCGACGAATGCGGCCTGAGCTATGTTCACGCCTTCCCCTATTCGGCCCGGCCCGGCACCCCGGCCGCCCGGATGCCGCAACTGCCCGGCGAGATCGTCAGCGACCGGGCCGCACGCCTGCGCGCCGCGGCACAGGCCGCCCATGCGCGCCATCTGCAGGCCCGTATCGGCCGGCCGCTCAGCGTGCTGACGGAACGCGGCAATACGGGCCGCGCCGAGGATTTCACGCTGCTCCGTTTCGCGCGCGATGTGGCGGCCGGAGAGATCGTCGAAGCCTGCGCCACCGGCGCCAGTGGCAATGCCCTGCTGGCAGCCTGACGGCGAAGGCGCAGAACGGCGCGATCAGTGCACCATTCCGGCTACGCGGTGGACCTGATTGTTGCAGTACCCGCGCGGATTCCAGGGCGTCTCGAGTGGCTGAACCCGGCCTTCGACATCCCGCGCGCGAGCCATGATCGTCACCGGCCCCGCCACGGCAATAGTCAGCATCGTCTGGAAACGGCGCCAGGCGAATGCGCCTTCCGCCGGCTCGAGTGCGACGTCGCACCAGGTTTTGCCGCCATCCGACGATAGGTCCATCGCCGCTATCGGGACCGCTCCGCTCCAGGCAAAGCCGCGAACCGCGAATGGCGTTCCGGCCACAGCCGTGAAGCCCTCAAGGGGCGCCGTGACCAGCGACTTCACAGGCATGTCGGTGAGCACGGCGAACAGGCTTTCGTCTATCGCTTCACCCGGGCGCATCGGCACGACCGGCATGCGATAATCGGTGCCCCGCATTTTCTCGCCGTCATGCTCGCGAGGGCGGATGGTGATCCGGTCCAGCCATTTCTGCCAGGCAGAGCCCGGAAAGCCGGGCGCGACAATGCGCAGCGGTCCGCCATGCAGACGCGGCAACGGCTCGTCATTCATCGCGAAGGCGACAAGCGTCTCATCGCTCATCGCCTTGGCGATCGGCAGGCCACGCGAGAGCGCGTCCTTGGTTTCGTCCTTGATCGCACGGTCGGGGCTGTAATGCGCCGCATAGACAGCGCTGGGCAGCAAACCCGCATGAGCCAGCAGGTCCTTGAGCCGAACCCCGGTCCAGCGCGCGCAGCCCACCGCGCCGAGCCGCCATTGCAACCCATCGGTCCTGGGCGAGAACTGCACGCGCCCGTTGCCGGCGCATTCGAGCACGGCGGTGACAGTGACGGTCTCGAACTCGCGCTGAAGTTCCTGAAGCGTCCAGGTCGCCGGCCGCTCGACCTCCCCGTCGAGCGTCAGCGTCCATGCTTCAGGGGCAGCAATCTCAGGCAAGGCGCCATTGTTGCGAATGAAGAAAGCATCGACCGGTGTGATCGGAGTATCGAGCAGCCCGATCGCCGGCTCGGCATTCAGCGCCTCCTCGTCATGGACATAGAGCCCGGGCTTGAGGCGGCGCAGCAGCGGCAGTTCGATGAGTCGACGGGGCAAATAGCTGCCTTGTTCCGAGCGGGCGGGACGGTCGGCGCTGCACGATCACGGCCACCGGATTCCGTGCAAACGCTAGTCAAACCCACCCGCTCGATCAAGTCGTGCCGTTCAGCCCTTGGCCGTGACCTCCTCGCGCAGGGCGCGGCGCAGCACCTTGCCGACATTGGTCTTCGGCAGGCTGTCACGGAAGATGATCTGCTTCGGCACCTTGTAGCCGGTGAGATTGTCCTTGCAGAAGCTGCGCAACTCGTCGGCTGTCAGGCTGGCGTCCCTCTTGACCACGAAAGCCGTCACCGCCTCACCGGAATGCTCGTCGGGCAGGCCGATGACGGCAGATTCGAGCACGCCCGGATGGGTGGCGAGGACGTCCTCGACCTCATTAGGATAGACGTTAAAGCCGGAGACCAGCACCATGTCCTTCATCCGGTCGACGATCTTGATCTGCCCGTCGGGCAACAGAACACCAATATCGCCCGAGCGGAAATAGCCGTCCGGGGTCATCACCTTCGCGGTCTCGTCCGGTCGCTGCCAATAGCCGCGCATGACCTGCGGGCCGCGGATGCAGACCTCGCCCGGCTCGCCCATCGGCATGTCATTGCCGTCGACATCCCGGATCGCGAAATCGGTCGAGGGCAGCGGATACCCGATCGTGCCGGTGAACTCGGCAATGTCGGGCCGGTTGGCCGAGGCGACTGGCGAGGTCTCGGACAAACCGTAGCCCTCGACGATCGGCCGCCCGGTGACCTCCMGCCAGCGCTTGGCGACCACCGCTTGCGTCGCCATGCCGCCCGCCACCGMAAAACGCAATTCCGAGAAATCGACATTCTCGATCTCTGGATGGTTGGCCAACGCATTGTAGAGCGTGTTGACACCGGAGAAGAGCGTGAAGCGGCTCGTTTTCAGGATCTTGATGAAGCCCGCGATATCGCGTGGATTGGCGATCAGGAGCCCCTTTGCGCCGATCCGCAGCATGAACATGCAGCAGCAGGTCAGCGCGAAGATATGATAGAGCGGCAGCGCCGTGACCATGACATGCTGGTAGTCGCTGCGGCCGAGCGGTGGCTCGAGCCCCCAGCCCAGCCAGAGCGCGCATTGCTCGACATTGGACGCGACGTTGTGATGGGTCAGAGTCGCGCCCTTGGCGACGCCGGTCGTACCGCCGGTATACTGCAGGAAGGCGACATCCTCGGGCAGGACGACGACCGGTGTCATCGTCGATGGGCCGGCGAGAATAGTCTTCAGCGGGACCGCGCCCGGCAGGTTGAACGGCTTGACGACCTTCTTGATCCTGCGGGCCACGAAATTGACGATGGCCCCCTTGAAACCCATCAGGTCGCCGGCCGTCGCCAGGACAATCTGGTCGAGCTTGAGATTCGGTCGGGCCTCCTCGACGACATGGGCAAAATTCTCGATCACCACGAGCACGCGGGCGCCCGAGTCGTTGAGCTGATGGGTCAGCTCACGGGCCGTATAGAGCGGATTGACGTTCACCACCGTGTAGCCGCCGAGCAGCGTTCCGAAGATCGCGGCCGGATTGGCCAGGATGTTGGGCATCATCAACGCGATGCGGTCGCCCTTCTTGAAGCCGCGGGCCTGCAGCCAGGCAGTGAAGGCGCGGGCGGCTTTCCCGACCTCCGCAAAACTGATCGCCTTGCCGAAGCTCTCGAAGGCCGGGCGCGCGGCATAGGTCGTGACGGCATGGCTGATCAGATCTGCGAGCGTTCCGACCTTGGCCTGATCGATCACCGGCGGAACCGCCGGCGGATAATGCGCCAGCCAGGGCCGCGGATCCGCTGCTGCCTGTGCGGCGCTCGTCACCTTCATCGTCGCTCCTCCCGTCTCGCAGGCATTTTCCCACTCACGCGAGCGTTTCTGCCTTGTTGTAACCATACAGTGCGGAACGAAAGCGGCGGGCGCAAGCGCCCGCCGCTCTGCCGTTGCCACAAGGTTTATATATGAACCTTTTAGGTCACACCTGGGTTTCAGCGCCCATGCGCCAGGGCCTGCGCCGCCACGACGGCATCGGCCGATTTGCCGGCGAGTTCTGCAAGATGGTCGAACCTGACGCTGAAGGAACCGACGCCCGAGGTCGCCGAGCGCAGCTCCACGATCAGACCGCCCATTTCCGCTTCCGGGATCAGGGCGTTGATCTGATCCCAGCCACGCCATCCCGGCCGGGCGTCGTAGCCCAGGATCTGGCCGCGCCTTGCAGAAACGATGGCCGAGGCCCGCGACATCGCGTCCGATGGAATGACGACCTCGACGGCGAGGATCGGCTCGAGCAGCACGGATCTGGCCTGCGGGATTGCGTCCGCCATGGCCAGCCGCGCTGCCTGCCTGAACGCCATGTCGGAGGAATCGACGGTATGGTAGGAGCCGTCGGTCAACGTCACCTCGATATCGACGAGCGGGAAGCCAAGCGGCCCGTGCTGGCAGAAATCCCGCACACCGGCCTCGACGGAAGAGATGTACTGTCTCGGCACGACGCCGCCCGTGATGCGGTCGACGAACCGAATGCCCTCGCCGCGCTCGATCGGCGCCACCTCGAGCACCACATCGCCATACTGGCCATGCCCGCCGCTCTGCTTGCGATGCCGCCCACGCGCGCTAGCCTTGCCGCGAATAGTCTCGCGATAACCGATCTCAGGTGGATGATTCTGAGCCGAAACGCCGTAGCGCCCGGACAACCGCTCCATTGTCACGCGCAAATGCATCTCGCCCTGCCCCGAGAGCCGCACCTCGCCGAACTCCGGCAGGTGCGACACGGTCAGCGCGGGATCTTCCTCCGCGATGCGCCCGAGCGCAGCGGTGAGCCGGACGTCATCCTTGCGATCCTTGACGCTGATCCCGAGCGCATGGACCGGCTCGGGCGGAGCAACCGACGTCACGACGCCTGGACGGACCTTGCCAGCAGCCAGCGCATCCCCCGTGCGCACCCCTTCCAGCCGGGAAAAGGCGGCAACCTGTCCCTCTTCTGCGGCAGGCTTGCGCGTCTGCTCGGCTCCCTTCAACTCGATGACACCGCCGATGCGCGTCTCGACACCGCTGGACGAGGTCACGACGTCGCCCTCGGCGAGCCGCCCGCGCAATACGCGGGCCAGTGAGATCTTGCCGCCCTGGCTCGAATGCCAAGTCTTCATCACCTGCGCCAACGGCGCGCCATCCTCGACGACGCCGATGCGCCCGCGGGTTTCCGGAAGCGAAGGCGCTTCATGCCGCAGGGCCTTGAGCAGCCGCGTGACGCCATTGCCCCGCTCGGCCGCGCCAATCAGCACCGGCACGACGTGGCGGTGCTGCAGCTCCCGCGCGAGATCGTCGAAAATCCGATCCTGCGGGGGCTCCATGTCGCCCAGCAGATCCTCCATCAGCTCATCATCATAGTCCGCAAGCTTCTCCAGCATCGAGAAGCGCGCCTCCTTCTCGCGGCCAACCTCCTCCGACCCGAGGGGCACGATCTCGCTCGGCGCATGCTCGCGGTAGATGAAGGCCCGCTCGAGAGCGAGGTCGATGAAACCAACGGCGATGCCCTTCTGCCAGATCGGGATCTGACGCAGCAGCAGCGGCGTACGCGAGGCGCGCTGCAGGATGCCAAGTGTCTCGCGCACCCGGCGCGTTGCCGTGTCGATCTTGTTGAGGAACAGGAAACGCGGAATATCCGCCTCCTCGAGCTCGCGCAGGACGAGTTCGAGCGCCGGTGCCTTGCGGTCGTCAGCCTCGCATACCACCACCGCGGCATCGACGACAGGCAGGACGTGACGCATCTCGTGCAGGAACTCGACCGAGCCGGGACAATCGATGAAGCTGTAGCTCTCCCCGAGGAAATCGACGGTCGCGACATTCGGCTCGGTGCTCATCTGGTGAGCCCGTGCCTCCGCGGAGGCATCGCCGGCACTGTTCTTCGCCTTGACGGAGCCGGCCCGTGAAACCGCGCCGCAGCGCTCCAGAATGCTCTCGAGCAAGGTCGTCTTGCCGCTTTGAAAGGGACCAACGATGGCGATGCATCGCGGCCCCAAAGCTCTCTTGCCGGCGGCCGAACCTCCATTGYCTGATGTCGCAGCCATAGCGTCCTCCTTCGGGTTTTGGCCGCGCAACAGCGTCAGAGCAGACGCCCGGCGCAACGCGGCGAAGAACCGACGAGAACGATGTCACAGCGCCCACGCCGGAAAGGCGGCGGTCGCTCAGGCCCGACAGGGTCGGGCGGCCGTCGAAGAGGGATGTCGACGCAAAGGTTCGCGCTGTTGGCCGCGCAGCGCAAGAAGAATGTTCCAGGTCCGATCTCTCGGTTCGCACCCAGGCCAGCGTGCCGGACAGTCTTGAACGGTGCCGGATGCCGCTCGATATCCCCGGCATCCTGCGAATGGCTCACCTTTCAGACGGGCGAGCGGTGCAGGAGAGGAAGTCCGCCGGTGGTGTCTGCAAACAGCAGCCGCTCCGCGGGGCCTAAAATCGAAGAGGAATGCTCGTGCTGAAGGTAATTGCCCAGGATTTCATCAAGACCGAGGCCATCGGGCTCGTCATGCCTCTCTATGAAGAGCTAGTCGAAAAGACCCGGCTTGAAGAGCGTTGCATTTCCTATGATCTCTTCATCGATCAGAAGGACCCTGGGCACTTCATCTTCATCGAGGAGTGGCCGGATCGCGCTGCCCTCGATGCACATTGCCGCACCGAGCATTTCGTGCGGCTCGTCCCCCTGATCGACAAGCATCAACGGGCAGATGGCACCTACATCTTGATGGAGCCATTTGCAGCGCGAGGTTAGATGCTGAGGAGCGAACCGACGGATCGAGCCCGGAGCGCAAAGACTCGGTCCGTTCATTGAAAGCGCGGGAAACTCTCCGCCTACGAGGGAATATTTCCCGCCCCCTCACCCGCTGGCCCCGTGTTCCTGAGCGTCCCCAAGCATGCCCTCGGCGCGCCCCGTCACGACATCAGCGATTGCGCCTTTCGCCACGCAAGGTCGTCAGACCGATCCCGACCGCATCAAAGCCGCCATCCACCGCAAGCGTCTGTCCGGTGATGTAGCTGGCCTTCTCGCAGCACAGGAAGAAGATCGCCTCGGCGAGTTCGTCTTCCCGCCCGTAGCGGTTGAGCGGGATGACGTCATGGTAGTCGGCCMGGATTTCCGGGCTATGCACCGCCTTGGCCATTGCGGTGTCGACCGGGCCCGGCGCGACTGCATTGACCCTGATTCCGAGGCTGGCGAGTTCGGCCGCCTGCTGCTTGGTGAGATGGGCGAGAGCCGCCTTGCTGGTGCCGTAGGCGACGCGCAAGGTCGAGGCGCGCAGGCCGGAGATCGAGGTGATGTTGACGATCGCGCCGCCGCCCGTATCGGCCATCAGCGGCGCCGCAACCTGCGTACAAAGAAAGGGTCCGGTGAGGTTGACCGCGAGCACACGCTGCCATTCCGCGAGCGTCGTCTCGAGGATCGGCTTGAACACGGCGGTGCCTGCATTGTTCACGAGAGCATCGAGCCGGCCAAAGCGCTGCATCAGCGCCTTGAAGGCGGCTTCGACCGCGGCAGCCTCGGCAACGTCGCAGGTCAGCGCCAGCGTCGTGTCCGGTGCATTGAGTTCCGCCATCGCCAATGTCAGCGTCGCCCCATCGATATCCAGCAAGGCGACCTGCCAGCCCTCGGCCAGAAAGCGTTTCGTGGTCGCCAACCCGATGCCGCGCGCGGCGCCGGTGACGAGAGCGACTTTGGCGATGTCCTGAGGCATTGAAGCAATCCGAAACAGAGACGAACACGGGTCCGTTTACGCTATGCGCCCTGGCAGCGCCCCAGCAAAGCGCGTGAATGCGGGCACGGTATTCCGAATGCGATTGGAAATCGCGAACGGAGTGACCTGCGATCAGCCGCTACGCCCGACACCACCTCGCGCGCCCATGGAGCGATACCCGCCCTCGCAGACAGATCCCGGTCTGTGTCCCCCCCGCGATCTGTCGCATAGCACCGGCTTGGTCAGAGGTCACAATACGAAGTAAGCAGATCTTGTGTTGTTGCCTCGATCGGGACATCCTCACTCCAGGCTGCTCGCCATTTCATTGAGTTTGCATTGAAATGACGCGATCCACCTGCCCTCTTTCTATCCTGACCAGAAAATCCCTGTCCCAATAGAACCAAAGATGGCCCGGCCGACCGGATTCTGATCCCTGACCTGCGAGGGAGATTGCCTTGAATGCATCGACTCTGAGCTTCCGCGCCGCCGTCCTCATCGCCCTCGCTGGCATGATATGGGGCATCGTCATGGCAATCTCGCGAGATCATTCGGCGTTGCCGGCGCATGCCCATCTCAATCTCTTGGGATGGGTCTCCTTGTTTCTGTTCGGCATCTTCTATCGGCTGCATCCATCCCTGGACCTCGCCAGAAGCGCGGTGATCCAGGTCTGGTTCTGGATCCTCGGAACGCTCGTCCTGACCGTCGGCGTGGCCCTGGTTCATTCCGGAAACGCAACCGGCGATCCGATTGCCGGCGTGGGCGCCTTGACGGTGCTGGCCGACATGGCTTTGTTCGGCTGGCTGGTCTTCAGGCAGGGGCAAGCTGGCATGGCAGCGAAATAGCGCGCGACACCAGCGCCTCATTCCCCTCGACAAGGCCCTACCTCTCCTGTATGGCCAGCCACTCAACTGAAAACAGCGAGCCGTAACGCCCGCGTGAACACACGCGACAACGGCCATGGAGAGACCCATGAACATCATCGAGCAGATCGACCAGGAACAGATCGCCAAGCTGAGCGCAGGCAAGGAAATCCCGCATTTCCAGCCCGGCGACACCGTGCAGGTCAACGTCAAGGTCAAGGAAGGCGAGCGTAGCCGCGTTCAGGCCTATGAAGGCGTCGTGATCGCCCGCAACGGCGGCGGCCTGAACGAAGCCTTCACCGTCCGCAAGATTTCCTATGGCGAAGGTGTCGAGCGCGTTTTCCCGCTCTATTCGCCGAACATCGATTCCATCAAGGTTGTGCGCAAGGGCAAGGTCCGTCGCGCCAAGCTGTATTATCTGCGCGATCGTCGCGGCAAGTCGGCCCGTATCGCCGAGCGCGTCGAAGCCCGTCCTGCCAAGGGCGACAAGTCGGCTGCCAAGTAAGCGCCACTGCGCTGCAGTGAATACCGGAACGCGGTCCCTCGGGGCCGCGTTTTGCGTTGGGCGGCCCGGCGTCGGCTTCGTTGCCGGCACAGTTTGGAACTGCTAGAACATCGTCATGAACACTGTCCTGCCCAGTGAGGATGACTGCTGCCGCATCGTGCGCCGCGAGGCGAACCTGCGCCGCATCCCGACGACGCAGGATTTTGCGGCGCTGCATGACCATGCGCGCCTGCCCTGGCGCTTCTTCGGTCGTTTCACGACCTCGGCGGCAGCGGGCCTTAGGCGCGCCTGAGACCGGCCCGTTGGCCGGCGACAGGCTGTTTGCGTTGCGCCAGCCGGCCTTGAGCGCCGGCATCACAGATTTCCACGACCGAGGCTTATCGACATGACGTMGTCCACCGCCCCCCGCACGCTTTATGACAAGATTTTCGACGACCACATCGTCGACCGCCAGGAAGACGGCACCTGCCTGCTCTATATCGACCGGCATCTGGTGCATGAGGTCACGAGCCCGCAGGCTTTCGAAGGCTTGCGCATGACCGGCCGCAAGGTGCGCGCGCCTGAGAAGACGCTGGCCGTCGTCGACCACAATATCCCGACGACCGACCGCAAGGCCGGCATCGCCGAGGAGGAGAGCCGCATCCAGGTCGAGGCTCTGGCCAGGAACGCCAAGGACTTTGGCGTCGAGTATTTCAACGAGCTCGATATCCGCCAGGGCATCGTCCACATCGTCGGCCCCGAACAGGGCTTCACCCTGCCCGGCACCACGATCGTCTGCGGCGACAGCCACACCTCGACCCATGGCGCCTTCGGCGCGCTGGCACATGGCATCGGCACATCGGAGGTCGAGCATGTGCTCGCCACTCAGACGCTGATCCAGAAGAAGGCCAAGAACATGCTCGTCCAGGTGGACGGCGCTCTGGCCAAGGGCGTCACCGCCAAGGACGTCACCCTCGCCATCATCGGCGAGATCGGGACGGCGGGCGGCACCGGCTCGGTCATCGAATATGCCGGCGAGGCCATTCGCTCCCTCTCGATGGAAGGCCGCATGACGGTCTGCAACATGTCGATCGAAGGCGGAGCACGTGCCGGCATGATCGCGCCGGACGAGAAGGCCTTCGCCTATCTCAACGGCCGGCCTAAGGCCCCGAAGGGTGCGGCCTGGGATGAGGCCCTGCGCTACTGGGAGACGTTGCGCACCGACGAGGGCGCGCATTTCGACCGTATCGTCAAGCTCGATGCCGCCAACCTGCCGCCGATCGTCTCCTGGGGCACCAGCCCCGAGGACGTGATCTCGGTCGCGGGAAGCGTGCCGAACCCGGATGACATCGCCGATGAGACCAAGCGTTCGTCGAAATGGCGCGCGCTCGACTATATGGGCCTGAAGCCCGGCACCAGGATGACCGAGATCCCGCTCGACGTGATCTGGATCGGTTCCTGCACCAATGGCCGCATCGAGGATCTGCGCGCCGTCGCCAAGATCGTCGAGGGTAAGACGATCGCCGGCTCGCTCGACTATGCCATGATCGTCCCCGGCTCCGGCCTGGTGAAGCAGCAGGCCGAGGAAGAAGGTCTCGACAAGATCTTCCTCGCCGCCGGCTTCGAATGGCGCGAGCCCGGCTGCTCGATGTGCCTCGGCATGAACCCCGACCAGCTCAAGCCCGGCCAGCGCGCCGCCTCGACCTCGAACCGCAATTTCGAGGGTCGTCAGGGCTTCAAGGGCCGCACTCATCTGGTCTCGCCGCAAATGGCCGCAGCCGCTGCGCTCGTCGGTCATTTCGTCGATGTGAGGCAGATGGGCTGATGCGCGAGCGGGGACACAGGTCATGACCGGCGATCCCCGCGAAGCCGCCCGGGCAGCCGAAGCCAAGGCAGTGCTGGAGCGCGTCAAGCGCGACGAGGAGGGGCTGCTGAGCTCCTCCATGGGCCGCGCCGCCGATCACTTCTCCGGCCGCGACGCACCTGAAGGCGACACTGTCGAACTCTGGGGCAGACGCATCGGTCGCGCGCTGTCGCTGGTCGGTGTCGTGCTGCTCGCCTGGTGGCTGGGGCATCAGCTCAAGATCTGGTGATGGGAACCGTGCCTTCGATCAAAGCATCCGCCAGCGCCTCGGCATCCGCCGAGGTGTCGTCCGCTGTTGCCTGGGACGAGGTCAAGKCGCCCAGCGCCGCTGATTTCGAAAGCCTCGCGCAGACCGCCTATGACCGCCTGCCGGACGAGTTCCGCGCGCTCTGCGCGGACCTGATCATCAACGTCACCGAGTTCCCCGAGGACGATGTGCTGAAGGAACTCGAGATCGAGAGCCCCTTCGACATCCTCGGCCTCTTCACCGGTGTCGGCCTGCCACAGCAGGGCTCGGGCCCGCAAACGGGCCAGATGCCCAACATGATCCATCTCTATCGCCGTCCGATCCTCGACTACTGGTCCGAACATGACGAGGGCCTGGGCGCCATCGTCACCCATGTCCTGGTCCATGAGATCGGCCATCATTTCGGCTTTTCGGACGAAGACATGGAAGCGATCGAGGCCGGGGCGGAGCGATAGACGATGATGGACGATCTGATCCGGCATCTGCCGAGCCTGGCCCTGGTCTATTCCGCGTTCTTCCTTGCAGTTGCCAGCCCGGGCCCGAGCAATCTTGCCGTGATGGCGACGTCGATGGAGCGTGGTCGGCGCGCCGGAATGACGCTCGCACTCGGCGTCACGACCGGCTCCCTGACCTGGGGCATCCTGGCCGCCATCGGCGTCTCGGCCGTGATCGTGGCCCATCCCGGTGCGCTCTATGCCATCAAGATCGTCGGCGGCGTCTATCTGCTCTATCTCGCCTGGCGATCGGCGCGTTCAGCGATGCGAGTGGACATGCCCCCGCCGAAAGCCACGGTTTCGGGGCATCGCATCTATTTGCGCGGCTATCTCATGCACCTGACCAACCCGAAGGCGATCTTGAGCTGGACCGCGATCATCGCGCTCGGCCTGCGCCCGGAAACACCCGTGGTTGTGGTGCATGCCATCATCATCGGCTGCCTGCTGATCTCGCTTCTGATCAATCAGGGATATGCCCTGCTGTTTTCGACCCCCTCCATGATCGCGGGCTATCGCAAGATCCGCCGTCGTGCCGAGGCCTGCCTTGCCGCCTTCTTCACCTTCGCCAGCTTCAAACTCCTGACCGCGCAGCTGTGAAGCGCGTTGTCGGCCACGTCACGATATCCTAGCCAGAAAGACCTGTTGGAGCCCTCGCCATGCAGCCCTTCACCACCCTGACCTCCACCCCGGCGCCGCTGAAGGTGATCAATGTCGACACCGACATGATCATCCCCAAGCAGTACCTGAAGACGATCAAGCGCACCGGGCTGGGCACCGCGCTGTTCGCGGAGATGCGCTACAACGAGGATGGCGCTGAGAACCCCGATTTCGTGCTGAACCAGCCGGCCTACCGCAAGTCGGAGATCCTGGTTGCCGGGGACAATTTCGGCTGCGGCTCGTCGCGCGAGCATGCTCCCTGGGCCCTGCTCGACTTCGGCATCCGCTGCGTGATCTCGACCTCGTTTGCCGACATCTTCTACAATAACTGCTTCAAGAACGGCATCCTGCCGATCGTGGTCTCGCCCGAAGACCTTGAGAAGCTCTTCGACGACGCCGATCGCGGCTCCAACGCGACGCTGACGGTCGATCTCGCAAAGCAGGAAATCAAGGGTCCGGATGGCGGCACGGTGACGTTCGACATCGACCCCTTCCGCAAGCACTGCCTGCTGAACGGGCTCGACGATATCGGCCTGACCATGGAGAAGGCGCCGAAGATCGACGCCTTCGAGGCCAAGCTCGCCAAGCGCGCCTGGGCCTGATCGGGATCAGACGACCAAGCCCGGCATCGGCGCAATATCGCCGGTGCCGGGAAATACCTTCTCGGCCAGAACCGGTCCCGACAGGCCGAACAGATCGGTCACGACACCCTTTGCGACCGCCCGGATATCCGTGGTCGGCTTCAGGTCGCGCTGCTCCCAGAGCTGCTCCGGTTTCAGCCCCGGCCAGTCCGCGATCACACGACCGCCCCTGACCGCGCCGCCGACCAGGAACGCGACAGTACCGGTACCGTGATCGGTTCCGACCGTGCCGTTGACCCTGGCGGTTCGACCGAACTCCGTGACGACCATCACGACCGTGTCCTTCCAGACCCGCTTCAGCCCGGTCTCGAACGCATTGAACGCACCATCGAGCCCGCCGAGCAGCCCGGCGAGCCGCCCCTTGGCGCCGCCCTCGTTGGCGTGGGTATCCCAGCCCTCGAAGGCCAGCGCCGCAATACGAGGACCGTCATCGGCACCAACGAGCCGCGCCGCTCCCTCAGCGATCTGGATCATGCCCTGGGGATTGCCCGGGCCGCCGCGTGATCGCATCCTGTCGCCGCCCATGCCCTGGCCGAGCACGATCGTCTCGGTCTCGATCGCCCGAGCAAGCACGTTTGCCAGCATGGGGTCGCGCTGCCCGTAAAGGTCGCCCAGTCGCTGGATCAGATCATCTCCGGCGCGCGGCATCACCGGCGGCGCCCAGCCCAGCACCGGGGCCTGGCCCCTGACGATCAATGGTGGCACCACACCGACCCCGAGTACCCCGTGACGCGCGATCGTCTCACCGGCCGGCAGCGCCGCGATCATGCGGTTGAGCCAGCCGCTATCGACGCGTCCCGGGCCTTGCTGACCGCTTTCCAGCACATCCTGCCCATCGAAATGCGAGCGCTCGCGATAGCCCGTCGCTKCCGCATGCACGATCGCGGCATGCCCCTGGCCGTAGAGCCGGGCGAGGTTGGGCATGGCGGGGTGGAGGTGGAAGAAGCCATCGAGCGGCAACGCCGCATCCGATCCATCGCGCTGCAGCGCGATATCCTGACGCAGATCGGCATAGTTCGGGTCGCCGATCGGCGGAACGGCGGCGAGGCCGTCGAGTGCGCCGCGCAGCACCACGGTGATGAAGCGCGCATCCCGACTGCCGGCCGCCGCATGGGCGAATTTCGGCATGAATGACCAGGCGAAGAGCGCGCTTGCCGCCCCCAGCACGGACCGGCGTGATGGTGTCATCGCCTCGCAATCGTCGTCATCGTCGCGGATCGCGTCTGACATCTGGCTCACCTCCGCTGGAATTCGGGCGACATCAGCAAGAGCGCGATCGCCTGCGGCTTGCTCTCGGCGCGGGCCACCGCCTGTTTGGTCTCGGCTGAAGCGAGCGGGCCCAGCACCGCCTCGAGCAGGGCCCGTGGGTCGCTGGCGGTACCAGCCGCCTGACGCCCCCACGCTGCCGCCACGTCGATCCGCGTCTTGATGCCTTCCGGTGTCGCCCACGCATCGTTGTTTCCGGGAAAGCCATTCGGTCCCGAGGGCTGCCAGAGTGGTTGGCCCATCGTCGCGAGCGCTCCTGCGATGGGACCGAACTCCGGCTTGCGTCCAAGCGCCCGCAGCATCGCCAGCAAAAGCTCCTGCGGCTGGCGCAGCTTCGCGGCCTCCGCACCCCATGCGTCGTTCGACTGAATGAGCGCGGCCGATACCGCGGCGAGATCGCCCTCCGTACGGCGCCAGGTTTCCACCAGCTGGGAAACGAGCGCCGGCGGGGGATCGTCCGCCACGAAATGCCGCGCGAGCTTCAACGCGACATGCCGGGCTGTCGCGGGATGATGCGCGAGGTCGAGCAGTGCGAGCCTGCCCTGCTCCGCCCCAGCCTCCTCGTAATCCTTGCCGAGCAGCGGATGAACGCCAGGCTCATGCACGCCGGCATTGAAGGCAAAGGCGCCGGGGAAGCCGAGCCGGCCGTCGCGGCCAGCAACTGTCCAGCCCGTGATGATGCGAGCCAGACTCGTCACATCGCCTTGCGAATAGCCGCCGGAGACGCCCAGCGTATGCAGTTCCATGATCTCGCGGGCGAGGTTCTCGTTGAGCCCACGGCCGCGGCGCTTGCCTGCCGGAGAGTTCGGCCCGATCGATTGCTGATTATCGAGATAGATCAGCATGGCCGGATGGCTCTCGACGGACAGGAGCATGTCTTCGAACCGGCCAAAGACATAGGGGCGTATCGCCTCACGCTCATAAGCCCCCGCCAGCACCCGCACGAAGTTGCCTTGCGAGACGGAGATGCAGAAATGGTTCGACCAGAACTGCGCCAGCCGTTCGCCAAAACCGGCGAGCGGTTCCAGGCCGGCACGCATCCGCGCAGCCACTTCGTCGCGGTAGATCCTTTGCGGCAAGGGAGGCTCGGGAGGCGCCGACGCCCCCTGCCCTTCGTTCATCCCGCCCGGAGCAGGCATCATCGCCGCCTGCATGGCCGGGCGCGGGGCCTCTCGCTCGGCCTTCTCCTTATCCTGGAAGGCATAGAACGCCGATCCGATCTGCGCCTGCCCGACGAGCTCGAGGCCAATCGGAACGGGAACGCTCCTGCGCTTGACCTCATCGAGAAACAGGTCCCGGGCGTCGCCGCCGATCGCCGTGAGATCGCCAGGTCGGAGCCCCAAGCCGAAGCGCTGCAAACCGAGAATATTCAACCGCGAATCGCGCGCCATCGACGGCTCCCTCGCCTTGAGCAGGCAAAGCCGAGCATCCGGGCCAACTATGGCAAAAATCGCATGCCCCGATGCGGTGCGCCGAGATAGAACATCGAAAGGCCGCCACGCCCTGCGGCGTGGCGGCCCCTCCGAGGCGGTTTCGGTCCCGTTTGCCTACATCGCCGGCAGCGCCGCGACGTCGCGCACCGGCCCGTTCAGCCCGGTGACCTTGCCCACCATCGAAGCCTTGCCCGTTGCCAGATCGACCTTATGCAGGGTGCCGTCCGCCAGCAGCCAGCCGGTATTGGCGCCTGACGCATCGGTCTCGATATCGAAGGCGATCGCCTTCGCTGTGACGCCGAGCTTGCCGACAGCGCCCAGCACGCCGTCATTCGGCGGTGCCTGTTTCAGCAACCCGCCGAACTTGCCGTCGATATCGTAGAGCGCCGTCTCCTTGATGCCCTTCACGGAGTTGGAATAGGCGCCGGCAACGACCATCGGAGTCTCGCCCTTGTGCATGTCGGTCTCGGCGAATTTCAACTTGCCGTCGACCGTGGTCTTGCCATCCTCGACCTTGACGCGAAGGTTGGTGCCGTCGGCGCCGATGACGCGCAACCGGTCGGCGGCCGGGTTGAAATCGACCGTCGCCATCGTGCCAGCGGCAAGCGTGGTATCCATCTTCGACTTCATCGTCGCTTTCCCGCTCGCCATATCGACCGTGAAGATCGTGCCGTCGGTCGACAGCGCGTAGAGCATTCCGTCGGCGGGGCGGACATCGATGCCGGCGATCTTGCCGGTCATGCCGGTGACCTTGATGGCCTTGCCCGCCTTCTGCGTCGCCGTATCGATCATTGTCAGCGTGTCGTCGCCCGTCAGGGCGGCGAGGGTTCCGGCGGGGGCTGCCAAGGTCGCGGCGAAGGAAGCCCCCAGAATCGTGGAAGCAATCAGCGCGAGGCGTGTGGCGCGTGCAATCTGCATGTTATCCTCCCAATCGTCTGTCGYATTGTTTCGAGGGCTGTTCGCCGCCTGATCTGGCGCGGCACCCAATCGGGGTAAGCTTGCGGCACAGGAGCGGATGCGAAGGAAAAAACAAAAAACTGAGACGCATCCGAAGCTGGCCGAGCCGCGTATTCATCTATTCGCGCAAGGCTGAGGCGCTGCGCCGAGGAGGAGACAGGGATGGCGATGAACGCCGTAGTGCCGCCAAAGGCTACGGACATCGAAACCGCGCTGCGCGACTGTGCCTCCGGAGATAAACTTGCGCTCAAGCGCATCTACGACGCCGAGGCCGCGCGTATGATCGGCGTGGCCCAGCGTCTGCTCAAGCGGCGCGCGCTGGCCGAGGAGGCAGTGCAGGATACCTTCGTCCTGATCTGGCGACATGCGACGCGGTTCGATCCGCAGCGCGGTGCCGGCTTGACCTGGATCTACGCGATCCTGCGCAACCGCTCGCTCTCGATCCTGCGGGATGAGAAGCGCACGGAAACCACCGATATGCCTGTCGCCGAGGAAACCGCGAGCGAAGAGGACGATCCTGAGACGGTGATGTCGAAACTGTCCGACGCCAAGGCACTMCGCGCCTGCCTGGAGACGCTGCCACCGCAGCGGCGCGGCATCGTGCTGCTTGCCTTCGTCCAGGGGTTGACCCGTGGCGAGATCGCCGGTCGCCTCAAAATGCCGATCGGCACCGTCAAATCCTGGATTCGCCGCTCCCTGATCTCGCTCAAGGAGTGCCTCGGATGAGCCCCTCCTCCACCAGATCTCTCGGCCCGGAGGAGCGCACCGCGCTGGCGGGCGAATATGTGCTTGGCCTGATCGAGGGGGCCGACCTCACGGCCTTCGACCAGCAGCTCGAGACCGATCCTGATCTCGCTKCAGCGGTCGAGCGCTGGCGCGTTCACTTCGCGGCCATCGATGCCACCGCYGCGCCCATCGAGCCGCCAGCCGCGCTATGGAGCCGGATCGAGACCGAGCTGGCGGCCGTCGCGCAGCAGGCGGCTCCCGCAGGCATGAGCAGTGCAGCACCGGCTCAGGCGTCGCGCCCCGCCGCGGCCGCAACCAGCCGCCTGGCCGATTGGTGGAACAGCCTCTTCGTCTGGCGCGGCGCAGCGCTCGCCGGAGCGCTGGCGATAATCGTTCTCGCTGCAGGTCTCCTGAACGCCCTCGATCGGGCCAGGCGCCAGCCCGTGATGGTCGCCGTGCTGATGACCGAAGCCAGCGTCGCTGCAGCGGTCGTCAACACCTTCGCCGACGGCAGGGTGGAGATGGTGCCGCTGCAGGCAATCCATGTTCCCGAAGGCAAGGCCCTCGAAATCTGGACACTGTGGGACCGCGCGGTGGGCCCGCGTTCGGTGGGGCTGATCGAGCGTGCCCGCTCGACCCATCTCAGGCTGGACCAACTGCCGCTTGGCAAGGATCAGCTCTTCGAGATCACCCTGGAACCCGCGACAGGCTCGCCGACAGGGAGGCCGACCGGCCCCATCATTGCCAAGGGGACCACGGCGCAGGCCCTGTGAATCCCAGGGGGTCTGCCGCTACACCACCACCGTGATCGTCTCGGCCGCACGCGTCAGCCCGGTATAGAGCCAGCGCGCCCGGTGCTCGCGAAAGGCAAAGGCCTCGTCGAAGAGGACGATGTCATCCCATTGCGAGCCCTGCGCCTTGTGGACCGTCAGGGCGTAGCCGAAGGTGAATTCATCGGTGTGCTTGCGCAGCTCCCACGGCACCTCCTCCTCGGTGCCGTCGAAGAAATTGGGCATCACGGAGACCTTGACCGGCTTTCCACCGGTATCGTCCTCCGGCGTGACTCGCATCGTGATCAGGCCCTTCTTCGAGGTCTTGAGTTCCTGCACGATCCAGGAGCCGCCATTGAGCAGGCCCTTGCTCTTGTCGTTGCGCAGGCAGACGAGCTTCTCACCCGCGACCGGCACGGTGGAATCGCGCCCCATGAGCTGCCGGATGCGCGCATTGTAGAGCCGGCGCGTCTTGTTCATGCCGACCAGGACCTGATCGGCACCCAACACCAGCTCGGAATTGACCGCATCGCGGCGAATGACCCGGCTCTCGCCGTAGTCGCCGACATCGAGGCGCCCTCCCTCGCGGACGATCATCGACATCCTGACGATGGGATTGTCCGCAGCCTGGCGATGGACCTCGGTCAGCATCACGTCCGGCTCGGTCTCGGTGAAATACCCGCCGCCCTTGACCGGGGGCAACTGCGCCGGGTCCCCCAGCACAAGGACCGGCGTACCGAAGGAGAGCAGATCCTTGCCCAACTCCTCGTCGACCATCGAGCACTCGTCGATGATGATCAGCCCGGCCTTGGCCGCGTTGCTCTCGCGGTTGAGCACGAATGTCGGGCTTTCCTCATCGACGCCACGCGAGCGGTAGATCAATGAATGGATGGTCTGGGCGCCATCGCAGCCCTTGTTGCGCAGCACCAGCGCCGCCTTGCCGGTGAAGGCGGCGAAGAGGACTGTGCCATCGACACCCTCGGCAATATGGCGCGCGAGCGTCGTCTTGCCCGTGCCGGCATAGCCGAACAGGCGAAAAACCTGAGGCTCGCCAGCCTGTAGCCAGCGTGCGACCGCGCTCAGCGCGGCATCCTGTTGCGGCGACCAGCTCATCGCGAAGGAATCCGATATGCGATCATGCCGCACAAAGGCGCGAGTCGCTCGCGCAATGCAAGCGCAAGAACAGAACGGGATCAGGCGGCGCGCAGGCGCCTGACGAATTCCTCCGCCTCGCCCTGCAGCGCAGCGATGCGCTCGTCGAGGTCGCGGGCCCCGAACGCGCCCCTGCCCGCCTGTTCGACAGTCTGAGCATTCGCCTCGGCGATCTCCGCCATTGCGCCCGCAGCCGTTTCCGTCACACCCGAAATACGCGCGACCGTGTCCCCGAGCGAGCCCATCAGCTCGGAATGCGAGGCGACCATGGTCGAAATCTCGGTGCTGGCCTGTTCGACGGCACCGACACTGGCGACGATGCCCGAAACCGCCTGCGCCGCCTGCGACAGCGCCGCGTTGACCGCTGCAATGCGCCGCACGATCTGCGCGGTGGCGTCAGCCGTCTGGCCCGCCAGCGCCTTGACCTCGCTCGCGACGACGGCAAACCCCCGGCCATGCACGCCGGCGCGCGCCGCCTCGATCGTTGCGTTCAGCGCAAGCAGATTGGTTTGCCGAGCGATCGTCTCGATGATGTCGACGACATCGCGGATTTGCCCCGCATTCTCGGTCAGACGCAGGACAAGGCCGGAGGTGCCAGCGGCATCCTGCGTCGCCACCGTCGCCGTTTGTGAAACCCGGTGCACTTCCGCATTGATCTGGCCGATCACCTGCTCCAGGCGCAGGGCCGCCTCGGTGATGCGCCGTGCCTCCAACCCCGCCCCGTCGACGGCGGAAGCGGCAGTGCCCGTGCTCTGCGAGACCTGCTGTGCCCGCACCGCAGAATCCTGTTGTGCGGTGCGCAGAGCTTCGCTCAACCCGGCGATATCGTGAAGCACGGCACCAATCCGGTGTTCGAATTCCTCGGCGATGCGGCCGAGCTCCTCGGTTCGCTGGTTCTGGTGGAACAGAGCCCGGTCGGCCTCGGCATCGCGGGTGACCAGGGTCGCCCGCACTTCGCTCAGCGCCCGCACGGTGCGGGCAAGCTGGCCAATCTCGTCGCGACGCCGGACATGCGGCACCGCGATGACGGCAGAGGTCGCCGTCGCGGTGGCGATAGCGGCCATCAGATCGCGCAGGGGGCGGGTGAGCTGGGTCCTGAGCAGGTACATCGCCAGCAGCGCGCAGGCGAGCGGGAGACCAACCGCTGTCGCGATCACCCGCAGGCGCAGTGCGTGAGCTAGCCCCGCAGCCTCTGCAGCGCCGAGCTGCGCACGCCTGTCCAGGCCATCGGCGAGCTTCGACGTGACGAGGATGATCTGGCGGACATTCTCGCGCGCCGCCTCGGCCGAGGCCTCGATGAGCGCGGCCTTTGCCGAGACCTCGCGCCCCATCGTGACGATGTCGCGCTGGAATGAAATGAACGTCCTGATCCGGGCATCCAAGGTCGGATTGGCATCGCGGAGTTCGCCCGGCAACGACGAGATCAGACTGGCTCGTGCGGCATCGACCAGCTCCACAGCTCCATCAAGGGAATCGAGCGCGGTCTCGATCGCACGCGGCGTGGCCGCGTCATCGAAGCGGCTGAGCAGCGAGGCCTGCGCCACGCGATTCGAGAGCAGCGCCGCGCGGTTGACCAAGGCCATGCTCGAAAAGGCATCGCGATCGATTTCGCGGACCGCGTCAAAGCCCCGAACCGCGCTGAACAACCCGAGGCCAGCGGCAATCCCCATGAGCGCAAACAGCATGGTGATCTTCGCAGTCAGCCCCAATTGCCGCATCGCGTTGCCCCCTCGTCGTAGCGCGCCCTTCCCTTCGCAGATGCGAACGAACGTTAGGTTAACACGACAGGAGGAACGTGATAAAAATCAACAAGTTAGCCGGATACGGACCGAGCTGTCGAAGCCGCCGCGCGTGCAAAAAATAACGGCAACGCCCGTTGATCAGGCCATTAGGCTGTCCAGGCCACGCCGAAGCCCGATCTGATCCGCAACCMGCCACGCCGCCAGCAAGGTGCCGCCGACATAAGGCGCGGCAGAGGTGCCGGCATCATGCCGGATCACCAGCCGCTCGTCCGGGAGGCCGAAGACCGCTTCGCAGGAAAGGACGAAGCCCGGCATCCGCAGCGAATGGACCTGTACCGCATGCGGCGCACCGATTGCGGCGCCACGCGTCTCGCGGGCGCCGCCGAGCTCCGCAACCGGCTTCGCGGTTCCGGCCATACGCTCGGCACCAAGCGTCTCGGCGAGTTCGCGCCCGGTTCCGGACGGCGTGTCCGGCTTCAACGCGGAGGCGTAGTCGATGATCTCGACATCCGGCACATATTTCACCGCTTCGCGGGCAAAGCGGCGCAGCAGCGTCGCGGTGATCGAGAAATTGCCCGCGGCAAGCACGCCGACGCCGGCCTTGAGCGCAGCGGCCTCGATCTCCGCATAATCCTCGCCGGTCATGCCAGACGCGCCGACGACGACATGGCGCCCCGCCGCAACGGCTGCCAGCACATTGTCCTTCACGCTGTCGGGCTTGGTATAGTCGATCAGGACATCCGACGGCACGGCGAGCGCCTCCGCCACGGTCGCAAAGACCGGTTTGCCATTGGCTGGCTGCCCGGCCGCCTCGCCGAGATCGCTGCCTGCTGCCTTGCGCGAGACACCCGCAACAAGCTCAAGGTCGGACGCGGAGTCGATTGCAGCGACAAGCGCCTTGCCGACCCAGCCGGTGCAGCCGGCAAGCGTGATGCGGATCATCGGAAACTCCCAACATAAGGCTGGAAACAATTGAGTTCGATCATCCGCCCCTTACAGTTCGAGGCTTGGATGCGGCTGGGGGAATCGAACCGATGCGTGTCACTGTCAACGGAGTGCGCCTCTATGTCGACATCGAAGGTGCGGGGCTCGCGCCCGATGGCCCGGCCATGCAGGAAAAGCCAACGCTGATCCTGCTTCATGGCGGTCCAGGCGCCGACCACAGCATCTACAAACCCGGGTTCTCCGGACTTAGCGATATCGCCCAGATCGTCTATTACGATCATCGCGGCTGCGGCCGCAGCGAAGACGGCCCGCGTGAGAGTTGGACATTGGACCAGTGGGCCGATGACCTGAAGGTGCTCTGCGACACACTCGGCATCGAAAGACCGATCATCCTCGGCACGTCATTCGGGGGCTTTGTCGCGCAGGCCTATGCGACGCGCCATCCCGGGCATGCCGCCAAGCTGATCCTGATTTCCACAGCCGCCAAGTTCGATTTCCCGGCGGTCTACGCAGCCTTCGAACGGGTCGGTGGTCCACGAGCCAGTCAGGCGGCCCGAAACTACTGGTCGGCGCCCGCGCCTGAGACACGTGCGCCCTATACTGAGATTTGCTTTCCGCTCTACGCAGCGCGACCGCGAACCGGCTCGACCGATTGGATACAGAGGCTCATCTCGCGCAACGAGACAGGCGTCTGGTTCAATGGCCCGCACAACGAACAGGGCCGCTTCGATTTTCGCGCCGCGCTGGGAGCCGTGAATTGCCCAGTCCTCGTTATGGGGGGCGAGGAAGACCCCATCACGCCGATTGCCTTCAGCGAGACGATTGCAGCGTGCCTTCCGCCCGATGCGGTTCGTTTCAAGCGTTTCGCTGGTTGCGGCCACGGCATCGTCGGCGACGACCCAGCGGCCGCCTTCGCGACGATCCGCGAGTTCATTCTCGATGAAGCGTGAAATCGCTCAGAGTGCGAGCCGCATCAGCGGCCGCCCCTCCTTCTGCCGCGCGACCTCGACGAAGCCGGCTCGCAGGAAGACCCGCTCGGCGCCGACATAAAGGCCMTCGCTGCTACGCTTGAATTCATGGTCCATGGGGGCAGCCTCGAGCAGGCGGGCCCCGTTCTCGCGCGCGAAAATGATCGCGCCGTCGAGAAGCGCCGCCGTGACGCCCCTGCCCCGCCACGCCTTGCGGACGAAGAAACAGGAGGCCGCCCAGACGCGCTCATCGTCGGCCGGTGCATCCGGCAGCGGCGTCGAGGCGCGCCGCGGATTGTTCCATTCGGGAATGTCGCGCCGAGGGCCGACCTGGAGCCAGCCGACACAGGTCTCGTGATCATKGGCCAGGACGCCAGGGGGCGGCCCCTTGCGAACCCGCTGCTCGAACAATTGTCGGGCCCCCTCCCCCAATAGTGGCAGGCGCTGCTTCTGGGGCATGCGGAAATGGTTGCACCAGCAGCCATAGCAGGGCCCCTGCGGACCGAAGAGATCCTCGAGATCCGGCCAGCGCTCGGGCGCCAGCGGCAGAACAGTGAAGGCAAAGGCCGACATTCTCCTGGTCCCTTTCGCCAGCGGCACGAGGGGGCTCGACTCATCGGCGCCAGGCTGGGATGACTGAGCAATCGAGATGGAGACTGCCGCCATGTCCTTCGAGCTTTTTGCCGCTTATCTCGTTGCCTGCTTCGTCATCGTCATCGTGCCGGGCCCGACCGTAACACTGATCATCGCCAACAGCCTGAAGCATGGTGCCCGCGCCGGGCTCCTGAATGCGGCAGGAACCCAGCTCGGCCTCGCGATCATGATCGCGATCGTCGGCATCGGCCTGAGCTCGGTCATCGGGGCGATGGGCCACTGGTTCGACTGGGTGCGGCTCGCCGGCGCCGCCTATCTGATCTGGCTCGGCTGGAAGATGGTCCGGGCCGGCGGCGTCGAGGATGGCGCCATGCAGGCCCGAGCACCGCGCGGCGGGTTCTTCCTGCAAGGCGTCCTGGTCGCGCTCAGTAATCCGAAGACACTGCTCTTCTTTGGTGCCTTCTTCCCGCAATTTCTCGACCCCGCCCGCGATCACGTCACGCAGATCGCGATCATGGGGCTGACCGCGATGCTCTTCGCCGCGGTCAGCGACAGCGGCTATGCGCTGCTTTCGGGGCGGGCGGGACGGCTGCTGTCGCAGAAGCGCGTGCGCCTGCTCTCGCGCGTCAGCGGCGGCTTCCTGATTGGCGGCGGCCTCTGGCTGGGCTCGTCGCGCGCCAGTTGATCCGCCGCCTCAGGCCTCACCAGGCGATCGCTTCGCCCTTCCAGGTCCGGAAGCTGTTGGTGTCGGAGATGCCGGACCGGTCGATCGTTGCGATCAGGCCGGCGGCGCTTTCTGTCGGCGGGATGTCGGCTCCGCCACCGCCCATGTCGGTCTGCACCCAGCCCGGATGGAACAGCAGGATGCTGACGCCGCGCTCGCGCACGGCGTTGCCGAACACGACCATGGCCATGTTCACGGCCGATTTCGAAGAGCGATAGGCGAGCGCCCCCGAGGGATTGCCGGCGATTGAGCCCATGCGGCTGCTGATCGTCGCGATCTTGCGCCCTTGCGAGGCCTCGACATTGGGCAGGAATGCCTGCGCCACGCGCAGCGGCGCATAGACATTGACCTCGAACACGTCGCGCCAGGCGTCAAAATCCATGTCGAGCGCGCCCTGCTTGTCGCGCGGGCCGTAGACGCCTGCATTGTTGACCAGGACATCGATCGGTCGGTCGGCGAGCGCAGCCTTGGCAGCGGCGACGCTCGMATCGGACGTCACATCGAGGGTGACCGGCGTGACGAGCCCGCCATGCTTGGCGACCAGCGCCGCAAGGCCGGGACTTGCCGGATCGCGCGCGGCGGCGATGACATGGTCGCCACGCGCCACCAGGGCGGTCGCAAGAGCAAGGCCGATGCCGCGATTGGCGCCGGTGATCATCCAGGTCTGAGGCATATCCATCTCCCGTGTGGAGACAGGACCTAAGCGTCAGCCCTTCGCTTTTCCATAGCCTCCCGCCGTCGGCGTGATCACGGTCACAGCCTCGCCCGCCTCGAGCAGCGTCTGGTCGCTCGGCTTCAGTTCCTCGACGGCTCCAGAAAGCCGGCGGACGATCGTCTTGCCGAGCTGCCCCGCTTCACCGCCCTTGACGCCGAAGGGGCGCACGCGGCGATGCGAGGCGAGGATGGCGCAGTCCATCCGCTCGCGGAAGCGGATCGTGCGGCTGGTGCCATCGCCGGCATTCCATTCGCCCTTGCCGCCCGAACCCGGACGAATGTGGAAATCCTCGAGCACGACGGGGAAACGCGTCTCCAGGATCTCCGGATCGGTCAGGCGCGAATTGGTCATGTGGACATGCACGCCGGAGGTTCCATTGAAGCCCGGCCCCGCCGGCGAGCCGGAGCAGATCGTCTCGTAATACTGATACTGATCATTGCCGAAGGTCAGGTTGTTCATCGTTCCCTGCGAGGCCGACATCGCCTCGAGCGCACCGAACAGCGTATTGGTGACAGCCTGGCTGACCTCGACATTGCCGGCAACGACGKCCGCCGGATAGTGCGGCGCCAGCATCGAGCCTTCCGGCACGACGATCCTGATCGGTCGCAGGCAGCCCGCGTTCATGGGAATCGCGTCATCGACCATGACGCGGAAGACATAGAGCACCGCCGCACGGGTCACCGGCGCAGGCGCGTTGAAATTGTCCTCGCGCTGCGGCGAGGTGCCGGTGAAATCGACCGTCGCCTCGCGCCTCGAACGATCGATCGTGATCTTCACCTTGATCGCGCAGCCCTGATCCATCGGATAAGTGAATTCGCAATCATGCAGCTTGGCGAGCAGCCGTGCGACGCTCTCGGCCGCATTGTCCTGGACATAGCCCATATAGGCCTGGACCACGTCGAGGCCGAAGGAGCGGATCATCTTCTTCAGCTCCGCCACGCCCTTCTCATTGGCGGCGATCTGCGCCTTGAGGTCGTTGACGTTCTGCACGACGTTGCGGACGGGATAGCGCGCGCCAGTCAGAAGCTTGACCAGCTCCTCCTCGCAGAAGCGGCCCTGATCGACGATCTTGAAATTGTCGATATAGACGCCCTCTTCCTCGATATGCGTCGCCAGCGGCGACATCGAGCCGGGCGCCACGCCACCGACATCGGCATGGTGGCCGCGGCTCGCCACCCAGAACAGGATATTCCGGTCCTCGGCATCGAAGACCGGGGTGCAGACCGTGATGTCGGGCAGATGCGTGCCGCCATTATAGGGCGCATTGAGGCAGTAGACGTCGCCCGGCCGGATGACGGGGTTGTTCCTGATCACCGTCTCGACCGACTTGTCCATCGAGCCGAGATGCACCGGCATATGCGGCGCGTTGGCGACGAGGCTCGCGGTCGAGTCGAACACGGCGCAGGAGAAGTCGAGCCGCTCCTTAATGTTCACGGAATAGGCGGTGTTCTGCAGCGTCACGCCCATCTGCTCGGCGATCGACATGAACAGGTTGTTGAAGATCTCGAGCATGACGGGATCGGCCTTGGTGCCGATCGCGGCATTCTGCACCAGCGCCTTGCTGCGATGCAGGAMGAGATGGTCCTTGGCCGTCAGCTTCGCACTCCAGCCATCCTCAACGACGACGGTCTGGTTCGCTTCGATGATGATGGCGGGTCCCGCGACGCTCTGCCCCGGAGCCATCGCTTCGCGCCGCACGATCGCGGCTTCGTGCCACTGCCCCTTCGAGAACAGGCGCGTGCGTTCGGCAACCGCCGGTTCACCGGCCCGCTCGCCTGCCGCCGTCTCCTCGAACCTGGCGCCCCCGCCAACGGCCTCGACCTCGACCGCCTCGACGACCAAGGCCTTGGTCTCGTCCATGAAGCCGAACCGCGCCTTATGCGCGACCTGGAAGGCTTCCTGCATCTCGGCCCGGCTGCCGGACGCAATCGCGATCGCCGTATCGGTGCCGGCATAGCGGATATGGGCTCGGATATGGATGGCGATCTCGCCATCCGGCACACCTTGACCGATCAGCTCGGCGCGCGTCTCGGCGCCGAGCCGCTCGGCCACCTCCGCAATCGCAGCCTTGACCCCGGCATCGAGCGGTACATCAAGTGCGGCCGTCCGCGTCGAGCGTATTTCAGCGAGCCCCATGCCATAGGCCGAGAGCAAGCCGGAGAACGGGTGCAGCAGCACGGTCTTGATGCCGAGCGCATCGGCGACGAGGCAGGCGTGCTGTCCGCCCGCACMGCCAAAGGAGTTCAAGGCATAGCGGGTGATGTCGTAGCCGCGCTGCACCGAGATCTTCTTGATCGCCTCGGCCATATTGGCGACGGCAATCTGGATGAAGCCGTCAGCGACCTCTTCGGCGCTGCGGCCATCGCCGACCTCGGCCGCAAGCTTCGCGAATTTGGCGCGGACCGCGTCCACATCGAGCGGTTGATCATGCTGCTCGCCAAAGATCGCCGGGAAATAKGCCGGGATCAGCTTGCCGACCATGACGTTCGCGTCGGTCACCGCGAGCGGGCCGCCGCGTCGATAGGCGGCAGGGCCCGGATTGGCGCCGGCCGAATCCGGGCCGACGCGGAAGCGCGCACCGTCGAAATGCAGGATCGAGCCGCCACCAGCCGCAACGGTATGGATCAGCATCATCGGCGCGCGCATCCGCACGCCGGCGACCTCGGTCTCGAAAGCGCGCTCATACTCGCCGTCGAAATGCGCGACATCGGTGGAGGTGCCACCCATGTCGAAGCCGATCACCTTGTCGAACCCGGCCGAACGCCCGGTCTCGGCCAGGCCGACGACGCCCCCGGCGGGGCCCGACAAGATTGCATCCTTGCCCTGGAACAGTTCTRCCGCGGTGAGGCCACCGGACGACATCATGAACATCAGCCGTGCGCCGGTGCGCCCGATGTCGAGCTCTTCGGAAACCTGCGCGACATAGCGCCCGAGGATCGGCGAGAGATAGGCATCGACTACCGCCGTATCGCCACGCCCGACCAGCTTGATCAGCGGCGAGACCTCGTGGCTGACCGACACTTGCGGAAAGCCGATCTCCCGGGCGATGCGCGCTGCCACCTGCTCATGCTGGGGATAGCGATAGGCGTGCATGAAGGCGATCGCCACGGCGCGGAAACCGGCATCGTACTGTTCCTGCAGGGCCGTGCGGATGGCGGCCTCGTCCGGAGCCCGTTCGACCGCGCCATCGGCCAGCACGCGTTCCGCGATCTCGACCACCGCCTCGTAGAGCTGCTCGGGCTTGATGATCTCCTTGGCGAAGATGTCGGGCCGCGCCTGGTAGCCGATGCGCAGCGCATCGCGGAAACCCTTCGTGGTCACGAGCAGCGTACGGTCGCCTTTGCGCTCGAGCAGGGCATTTGTCGCAACCGTGGTGCCCATGCGCACCTCGCCGATGCGCCCGGCGGGGATGAGCTCGCCGGCCTTGAGGCCGAGATGGTCGCGGATGCCCTGGACGGCGGCGTCGCGATAGGCGCCCGGATTCTCCKAGAGCAGCTTCCTGGCGTGAAGCTTGCCTGCCGGATCGCGGCCGATCACGTCGGTGAAGGTGCCACCGCGGTCGATCCAGAAATCCCAATGGCTCGCCGTCATGACACTCTCCCCAGCGTGACGCGAAGTCGTTTGAACAATTCATCGATAAATCGTCGATGAAATATTGACAAGCCGAATTCGGCGGCTACGATCTCAATTGTGACCGGAACATGGCTGAGGGGCCGGGCCGGTCGAGGGAGGATGCGATGACAGGATCGACCCTGGCAATCGGGCTCGGCATGCGCCGACAGTCCCGCATGGCAAAGCTGCAATCCGGCCGCGTGCGGCGGAGCGCCCGATGATCCGCACGATCCTCGACAAGCTCTATCTCTTTGCCGGCTACGCGGCGGGCTTCTTCCTTGTCACCATCTTCGTCCTGATGATGCTCCTGTCGGTCGGACGCGAGATCAATCTCAACGTGCCGTCCGGCGACGACTTCACGGCCTGGTCGCTCGTCGCAATGGCGTTTCTCGGCCTGGCGCATACGTTCAAGAAGGGTGAGATGATCCGGGTCGGCCTGCTGCTCGAACGCCTCAAGGGCGGACACCGGCGTGCGGCCGAGTTGCTCTCCCTCACCATTGCGGGAAGCTTCGTCGCCTATTTCACCTGGCAGGCCGGCACGCTCGCCTATGATTCCTGGCGCTTCTTCGACATGTCGACGGGCGTGGTCGCGATCCCGCTCTGGATCCCGCAGCTCGGGCTGGTCGGCGGGCTTGCGATCCTCCTGATCGCCGTGATCGACGAATGGATCATCGTCGTGCAGGGCCGCCGCCCGAGCTACGAACAGGAGCCGCCGGCCACCCCCGAAGAATTGGTCGAGCGCGTCGCCTCCGGCGGAGGAGTTTGAACCATGACATCGCTTGCCCTGCCGGAACTGTCGCTCATCCTTCTCGGCTTCCTCGTCGTGATCCTGGCGAGCGGCGTCTGGATCGCCGTCGGCCTCGGCCTCGTTGGCCTGCTGGCGATGGTGCTGACCACCGACATCCCGATCGGTCAGGTGCTGGCGACAACGGTCTGGAGCGCCTCGGCGTCCTGGACTCTGGCCGCGCTGCCCCTCTTCATCTGGATGGGCGAAATCCTGTTCCGTACGCGGCTTTCGGAACAGATGTTCCAAGGCCTGTCCCCCTGGCTGCAGTGGCTGCCCGGGCGCCTGATCCACACCAATATTGTCGGCTGCGGCATCTTCGCGGCCGTCTCCGGCTCCTCCGCCGCGACCTGCGCCACGATCGGCAAGATCGCCCTGCCGGAACTCAAGAAGCGCGGCTATGACGAACGCATGAGCCTTGGCACGCTTGCAGGCTCCGGAACGCTTGGCCTGCTGATCCCACCATCGATCCCGATGGTCGTCTATGCCGTCACCGCCAATGTCTCGGTGCTGCAAGTCTTCCTTGGCGGCTTCCTGCCCGGCCTGCTCGTGATGGCGCTCTACATGGGCTACGTCATCATCTGGTCGCTGCTGAACCCCGACAAGACGCCGCCTCGCGATCCATCGATTCCCTTCGCTCAGAAGCTTCGGCAATCGGCCAAGCTTGCTMCGTGCCTGATCCTGATCGCAACCGTCTTCCTGTCGCTGGTGCTCGGCTTCGCCACGGCCACCGAATGCGCCGCTTGGGGCGTCACCGGCGCCCTGTTTCTGGCCTGGTGGAGCGGCACGCTGACCTGGGCGACGCTGTTCGAGAGCATCATGAGCGCGACGCGCCTGACCTGTATGATCATGCTGATCCTGGCAGGCGCGGCATTCTGCACGGCTGCCATGGCCTATACCGGCATTCCGGCGGCACTGGCGGAATGGGTGAAGGGCAAGGATCTCTCACCGCACATGCTCGTGCTTGCGCTGACCTGCATGTACATCATCCTCGGGTGTCTGATCGACGGCATCTCGATG
>NZ_JBFTLD010000012.1:0-54544 GCF_056396265.1 Allobosea sp. 05T422_2
GGCCGGCTGCGCATGCCCGAGCTCTACAATCTGAATTATGAAAAGCCGACACCGCTGGTGCCGCGCCATCGGCGCTACGAGATTGCCGAGCGCATGGGAGCCCATGGCGACATCGTCCTGCCCCTGGACGAGGACAGCGTCGTCGAGGCGGCGCGCAGCATAGCGGCGAGCGACACGCGAGCAGTCGCGGTCAGTTTCCTGCACGCCTATGCCAATCCGCAGCACGAGCGGCGGGCCTGCGAGATTCTCGCCGGGATGCTCGGCCCCGAGGTCTTCGTCAGCTGCTCCAGCGATGTCCTGCCGGAGATCCGCGAATACGAGCGGACGAGCACGGTGGTGGTCAACGCCTATCTCGGGCCCGTCGTGCGCTCCTATCTGCGTGCCCTGTCGACGCGGCTGCGCGATGCCGGCATTCACGCACCGCTGCAGGTCATGCAGTCGAGCGGAGGCGTGATGAGTGCCTTGTCCGCGAGCGAGAAGCCGGCCTGCATCATCGAGTCCGGTCCCGCGGCCGGCGTCATCGCTGCCGCCCGCATCGGAGCGGCGGGACGCTCAAACGATATCATCACGATCGACATGGGCGGCACGACCGCCAAGGCCGCGATCATCGAGCAGGGCCAGCCGGCACGCACGACGGAGTACGAGGTCGGGGCCGGGATCAACATCTCGAGCAAGCTGATCAAGGGCGGCGGGCACGCGGTGAAGCTGCCGTTCATCGACGTCTCCGAGATCGGCGCCGGCGGCGGCAGCATCATCCGGGTCGATGCCGGCGGCCTGATCCAGGTCGGTCCCGACAGTGCCGGCGCCGTCCCGGGCCCGGCCTGCTACGGCACAGGCGGAACCCGCCCGACGCTGACCGACGCGCTCGTCGTGCTCGGCTACATCAATCCGGAATACATCGCCGGCGGCGCCGTGCGCCTCGATGCGGAGCGCTCGCGGCGTGCGATCAGCGAGCAGGTCTGCGCCCCCACGGGGCTTGATCTCGAGACGGCCGCCCATGGCGTCTACGCCATCGCGGCCTCGACGATGATGCGAGCCGTCAAGGCCGTCTCGACCTATCGCGGCCGCGATCCGCGCGACTTCACCCTGTTCGCCTTCGGCGGCAACGGTCCGGCGGTGGCAGCCGAGATCGCGCGCCTCCTCGACATGAAGCGTGTCGTCGTCCCGTCCCATCCTGGCGTCTTCAGCGCGCTCGGTCTGCTCTACTCGACGACCGAGCACGACCTGATGCAGACCTATTTCTGCGCGCTCGATGCGATCGACTCCGACAGGCTCGATACGGCCTACCGCAAGCTCGAGACCAGCATGTTCGCCGGCCTGGAGGCCGACGGCTTCACCAGAGCGGATATCGAAATCGAGCGGCTGGCCGACCTGCGTTACGCCGGGCAGGCCTATGAGCTGACGATCGGGCTGACCGACCGTCCGGGCGACCCCATCGACATCGCCGCCATGGGCGCGGCCTTCCACCGCGAGCACAAGCAGACCTACGGCCATGCATCGACGAGCGATCCGCTCGAGATCGTCAATATCCGCGTGACCGGCCGTTCCCGCAGCGACAGGACCGACGCCTATCGGCCGTCAGCCCCGGACGCGCGAACGGGGGTGGCGGGCTCTCCGTCGATGCGGACCTGCTGGTTCGGACCGGACTGGGGGCACCTGGAGACGCCGATCATCACGCGTCTCGACCTCGCGGCCGGCGACCGGGAAAGCCCGCTGATCGTCGAGGAATACGACGCCACCTGCGTGGTTCCTCCTGGCTGGACGGCGGGTCTCGACGAATTGGGCAATCTCGTACTCACAGCCTCGGAAAGGTGACGTCATGCTCGCCCCTCATAGTGCCCCCCATTCTGGCCCCGAATTGTCGCGCTCCGATCCGGTGACCCTGGAGATCGTCAAGAACGCGCTCGCGTCCATCGCCGACGAGATGGCGCTGGTCATCCTGCGCAGCGCCTATTCGCCGATCGTCCGGGACTCGATGGACTACTCGACGGCGCTCTGCGATCGAAACGGCCTGATCATCGCCCAGGGCCTCACCAATCCGGTGCATCTCGGCTCGTTCCCGAGCGTGATGGTCAACATCCTGAAACGCTTCGGCGGGACGATGCAGCCGGGCGACGGCTACATCACCAACGACCCCTACGGTGCCGGCGGCATGCATTTGCCGGACGTCTATCTGGTCAAGCCGGTGTTCCACGCCGGCCATGTCGAAGGCTTCGTAGCGAGCCTCGTCCACCACACTGATCTCGGCGGCATGGCGCCGGGCAGCATGGCCCTGCATGCCACCGAGATCTTCCAGGAAGGATTGCGGATCCCGCTTATCAAGGTGATGCACGAAGACCGGATGGACGAGAACCTCCTGGCTTTCCTGGAGGTCAATTCCCGCGTTCCGGAACAGGTTCTGGGCGATCTTCGGGCCCAGATCGCCGCCTGCGCCGCTGCCGAACGCGGCTTCGGCAAGGTGCTCGAAAAATACGGCGCGCCGGCCATGCGCGGCATGCTGGCGGAACTGCACGCCTACGCGGAAAGGCTCGTCCGCGACGAGATCCGCGCGATGCCTGACGGCGTCTATGAGGCCGAGGATTTCATCGACGGCCTCGGCGAGGGCGGCGGGCCGATCCGCTTCAAGGTGACGATCACGGTTGCAGGCGACGAGCTTGAGATCGACTGGACGGGGACCAGCGGGGAGGTTCCGGGCGCCATCAACGGACCTGTGGCGATCACCTATTCGGTCGCCTATGCCGCCTTGCGCTGCGCCGTCCAGGCGGCGGTTCCAAACTGCGAAGGCTATACGCGGCCGGTTCGGGTCGTGGCTCCGCTCGGCACTATCGTCAACCCGCGTCCGCCGGCGGCCTGCGCAGCCCGCGGCGTCATGGCCTATCGCATGCTCGATGTGCTGTTCAACGCGTTTGCCCAGATCGTGCCGGACCGGATGCCTGCCGCCGGCGAAGGCGGGCCCTCCGCCGTGTCGCTCAGCGGCATCCACGAGGGGAAGACCTGGCTGATCACCGATGGCATTCTCGGAAGCTGGGGCGGCCGGGCCACGAAGGACGGGGTCGACGGGATCGCCAACCCCGGCGCGAACCTCTCGAACATGCCGATCGAACTGATCGAGGCACGCTATCCCTTGCGGATCGAGAGCTATGGTCTCGTCGCCAATTCGGGCGGTGCCGGCCGCCGCCGTGGCGGCATGGCGATCACGCGCTCTTACCGTATCCTCGGGGATGACGCGCAACTGACGATCCGCTCGGACCGGCGCGCGCATCTGCCGCCGGGCCTCTTCGGCGGATGTCCGGGCTCGCCATCGCTCAATATCATCGATCGGAACGGCACGACTGAACTGCTCCCGGTGATGCCGATGCGGACGCTCGCTCTCAGCAAGGGCGATCTCTTCACCCATGTCGCGCCTGGCGGGGCAGGCAATGGCGATMCGCTCGAACGTGACCCGGACCATGTCGCAGCCGATGTCCGCGACGGCCGCTTCACCAGGGAGTTCGCCCGCGACGTCTATGGTGTCGTYACTGGAGCGAACGGTCGCGCAGACCGGGTCGCAACGGACATTCGTCGCGATGGCCTGGCGTCCGATTTGCCGAAACTGGCGGAAGCGCAGCTCCGTCTCTTCATGGACGGGGATCAGGGCCGGGCGGCGCTGAGCCCGGAATATGAGGGAGAGCCGGCATGACGGCGCAAGTCGCACTCTCGGCAATCGATCCGGGCCACAACCGGACCGATTGCCGCCGGTACGATCTCGCCCGACTCCTGCGCCCAAGCTGGGCGGAGCTCGATTTCGGTGCATTGAGCCGGAATGTCGCGGCAACGCGCAGTCTGGTCGGACGGGATGTTCGCATCTACTTCGTCTGCAAGGGCGACGGCTTCGGCTTTGGCGCCGCCGCGGTCGCGAAGGCCGCGGAACGGGCCGGCGTCGACGGCTTTTGTGCCGGCAGCCCTGACGAAGTCGTTTCGATCCGCAGCACCGGCACGACGCTTCCCGTCCTGTTGTTCGCGTCGACCACGCCGGGCGATCTGCCGGCCGCCGCCAGGCTCGGCGCCACGGTCACGGTCCAGAGCATGGCCGATATGGACGCGGTGCTGACGGCTGGCGAGCGGATCGAGGTCTTTGTCGAGGTTGATTGCGGGCTTGGCCGCTACGGTCTGCGCCCCGAGCAATGGCCCGGCGTGCTGCAGCGCCTTCGTGCTGCCGATCATGTCGGGGTGCGCGGCCTGTACTCGCATCTCAGCACTCCGGATGATCCGGGCGTCAGCAGGCGCCAGGCAGAGCTCTTCCGGCAGGCGGCAGCCGATGCTGCGGCAGCCGGCCACGACGATCTCATCCTCATGCTGGCGTCTAGCCGGGTGGTGCTGGCCTATCCCGACATGCTCTTMAATGCGGTCGACCCCGGGCGCCTGATCTATGGCGGCGGGCTTGACGAGCACTGGATGGAGAGCAGCGGCCTCTCGCCTCTGCTCACCGCGGTGAAATCCCGGATCATCCAGGTCCAGGAGCATCCTCCGGGAACGGTGCTGGGGATCGGATATGGCGCGCCGATCGCCATCGAACGCGGCATGCGGACCGCGGTCGCGCCGATCGGCTTCTGGGATGGGCTGAACCATGTTCCGCCGCTCGGGGAGGTTCTGATCCACGGCCGGCGCTGCCCCGTGCTCGGGCGCCGGACCTTTCAGCATTCGGTCATCGACGTGACGGGGATCTCCGACGTCGCGCCCGGCGATGAGGTCGTGGTCCTTGGGCGGCAGGGCACCGAAGAGATCTCGATCCATGATCTCGCGACGGCGATCGGCATCACGGTCATCGAATTGGTCCCTCGGCTCGCGCGCTCCTTGCCGCACGTGTATGTCGGCCAGGGGCAGGAGAGGGACGGTCGGCGTGGCTAAGATGGGGACGAGGCAGTCGGCGGACGAGCCCAGGCCGATCACGATCAAGGACGTCGCGAGCCGGGCCGGTGTCGGGCTCGGCACCGCTTCACGGGTTCTCAATGGCAACGAGAATGTCGCACCTCATTTGCGCGAGCAGGTTTTCAAGGCCGTCCAGGACCTGGGCTATCACCCCAATTCCGTGGCGCGCTCCATGCGGCTCGGAAAAAGCTACGCCGTCGGCTGCCTCGTCACGGATATCCGCCAGCCCATAGCGGCTGAAATGATCGCCGCCGCGGAAAATACCCTGCGTCGCGCCGGCTACACGCTGATCGTTGCCAGCACGCATTTCGACGACAGCCGCGAGGCCGAGATCCTGTCGCTGCTGCAGAACCGCGTCGTCGACGGCATGCTCCTGGCGGTCAATCGCGACAATGATCCGGAGACGGCGCGGCGGCTTACCGCCATCACCATTCCCATGGTGCTCTGGGAGCGCAGCCCCGATGGCGGTTTCGATACTGTCCTGACGGAGCATCGTGTCGGCGCTMGCAGGGCAACCGAGCATCTGCTGGCGCTGGGGCACCGCGAGATCGCGCTCGTCGCCGGTCATCTCGACACCTGGGTCGGGCGGGAGCAGCGGGCCGGTTTCGATGCGGCGTTCGCAGACCGGGGGCTGGAACCGCCGGCAGGTCGTATCTTCGAGGTGGGCGCATTCGGAGCCCGCAAGCTTGAGGCCCTATGCCGTGGCGAGCGGCCGATCACGGCGATCATCGCCAATATCGACGAGATCCCCGGTATCCTGCATTTCTGCGCGAAACGCGGCCTCGTGCTGCCGCGCGACATGTCGATCGTGTCGATCGGTGACGCCAGTATCCTGGAAGTCATGACGCCATCGATCACGGCCGTGCGCGGCAACGGCACGAAAGTAGCCCAGCTCGCAGCCACGCTTCTGCTGAAGAAAATGTCCGACAAGCAGCCGGAAAYGGCATCGGAGCGCTTATCCGTCGGCATGCAACTCAAGGTCCGGCATTCCACGGCGCCTTTGAACGATGGCGGCGGCGAGCATGTTTAGCGTCCGCAAAATCGTTGCTGATCACTGATCGATCGTCTCGGCTCCACGGTGGTGGAGAGGAAAGTCATGATGTCCCTCCATGTCAGAACACCGACACACCACTCGTCTGCTCTCTCCCGGGCGAGCGGGCGAAGGGTGTGGCTGAAGCTTGAATCCCTTCAGCCCTCGGGGTCCTTCAAGCTCCGCGGAATTGGCCTTGCGTGTCAGGACCATGCCAGGCGCGGCGTGAAACGCTTCGTCAGCTCGTCTGGCGGCAATGCCGGGATCGCCGTCGCCTATGCCGGGCGTGAGCTCGACATCCCCGTCACGGTTGTCGTCCCCGAGACGACATCGCCAAGAGCCTGTCGCCTGATCTCGGACATGAAGGCCGATGTCCTGATCCACGGTGCGTCCTGGCAGGAGGCAAACGAGCGCGCGCTTGCGATGCTGGGTGAGAGCGATGCGTTCATCCACCCCTTCGACGACCCGGTGGTGTGGCGGGGGCACTCGACGATCATCGATGAGGTGGTCGAGGATGGAGTGCAGCCCGACCTCGTCGTTCTCTCCGTCGGCGGCGGCGGATTGCTCAGTGGCGTCATCGAAGGCTTGCAGCGCCACACGCTGAACTGTCCCGTTCTTGCGGTGGAGACGACGGGCGCGTCCTCCTTTGCCCAGTCGGTTGCCCGGGGCGAGCGCATCGTTCTGCCAGCGATCGAGAGCATCGCCACCTCGCTCGGTGCGCACCAGGTCTCGGAGCATGCCTTTGCTCTTCTTGCACAGCATCGCATCGACTGCGCCGTGGTCTCGGATCTTCAGGCGGTGGAGGCGTGCCTGCGGTTCCTGGACGACCATCGCATCCTCGTCGAACCGGCATGCGGGGCGAGCATCGCCACGCTCTACCAGAATGTCGCGGAACTCGCCGATTACCAGAACATCCTGGTCATCGTCTGCGGCGGGGCGACATCGACGGTGGAGCAAATGACTGCATGGCGCCACAGTCTCTCATCAGAAAGTGAAATCTAGGACGAGGCCTGTGTTTCCGCAGCGCGTGTCAAACAACGCTTGAAATTCAACTTGGGGTGATTGTGATGTCGGTCGATATTCGGGGCGAATACATCGAGAGAGCGGCCCTCGTCGTCATGCATTATCAGGTCGACGTGTTCGAGATCCTGTTCGGAGAGAAGCCATCGCCCTTGCTGGATCGGTGCAACGCACTGATCCGGCGCTGGCGCGCCACGGGCCGGCCGGTGCTGTTCCCGAATTTTTCGCTGGGCGCAGACTATGAACATGCCCCGCCGGGAACCAACCGCCAGATCACGCCCTATCTCCCGAGCGGACGATTTCGTACCGGTCTGCCCGTCGCGGGCCTCGCGATCGAGCCGGGTGACCTCGTCTATGCCTGTCCGCGCGCCAGCGTCTTCCACGGCACGTCACTCGACGCGGACCTTCGCACGCGCGGTGTCAGCACGCTTGTCATGGCCGGGATCAGCACCACCGGCGTGGTCCTGTCCAGCGTCGCCTGGGCCTGTGATGCGGATTACGATCTGCGTCTGGTCCAGGACTGCTGCTTTGATCCGGATCAGGAGGCCCATGACGCCCTGTTCCGCTCCAGTTTCGGCGGACGTGTCCTGGTCCTGTGAGGCGAATGCGGCTGGACCTGCCGCCCCGTACGCGAGCCGTTCGAACGATTCGGAGGGAGGGACTGGCGCGCAGGACCGTGGGTTGCGTCGTCATGCCGACAATCCCAACAGGCGCGCCCTGGGCCCGGATTTCGCCGGGGACGGGACCGCGAGCGGACACCGCAGACGCCGGCCTGGTGGTGGGCGTTGCCTCCCGTGGGAGKAATGTGTCAGCGGGGCGGCTTGTCGGACTCCGAGGATGCCGATGGCGCTAGCTGCGGACTGGCCGCCTCGGCGGTCGTGCCGGGGTCCGGAACGGCCTCGGCCATCGCGATGGCGTCGCTCTCGATCGAGGCGGCGAGGCGGCGGTAATCGTCGAAGTTGAACATCGCGCAACGTCCGTCCTGGGACCACTGGGTGATCACCTCCCAGACGAGATCGTACTCCTCGCAGACGCTGCGAAACCGTAGATCCCGCATTCGTGCGAAGCGATTGCGGAACGCAGGAATCTTAAGCATGAGACGGGCAAGCCCGCGTTCTTGAGCCGACATGGTACGCCCCTCGTGAACCCACCAGAAGACATAGGCAAGGAACGCATAGGCAAGGGCGGAAGGCGGCAGCGATATCGAGTGTCGCAATTTCTGCTGGGAATACTGACACGAAGCGACATCCGCTTCAAATATACTTTCAAGTGACGTCGACCATTTGTGTATGGGATGCGGGATCGTAGTTAAGGCAGGTTTGCCGGATTCGCAGAGAGTCGCCACCGGGTTTCCAATGCTGCGTTCAAAGCAACGATTTGGACCGGCTGCGTTGCTGTCAGCTCTTGGTGCGCGCTGGCGCGGTGCGAGACGGAACGGGGCGGGTTTAGTCCAGCCTGATCAAGAAAGATCCCGCGCGACGTCCAGAAAGGCCTTGATCGCCTTGTTGTCCCGGCGTTCGCTCAAGCAGATCAGGGATTCCTCCATCAGGATCGGCGGCCCGTCGAGGGCGATGCGCACCAGGCCGCGATCGCCGCGCAGCTCGGCCTCCGAGACGAAACCGATGCCGCCACTCGCCGCCACGATGTCGAGCGCAGCCTCGCGCCCTTCGACCTCGATGGCGTAGGTCAGCCTGACGCCGGTCTCGGACGCGCGCTGTTCGAGCAGCCGGCGCGTCCGCGAGCCGCTTTCCCGGATCACGAGCGCCATGCCGGCAAGCTCCGCCAGCGCCAGCGACCGGCGCGAGGCAAGCGGATGATCGGCTGCGACGACGGCGATGATCCGCGCCGCATTCAGCGCAATGATCTCGAAATCACGGTGCGGGGCCATATCGCCGAGGACGCCGATATCGGCCTCGTAGCTTCGCAGCTGCGCCACGATGGTCTCGGTGTTGCCGGCGCTCACCGTGATCCGCACGCCCGGATAGATCTCGCGGAACGCTGTCAGCACATGCAGGACATGATGGACGGAATCGGCCGCGAGCCGCAGGGTCCCGAGCCGCAGGGCGCGCGACTCTAAGAGCAGCCCGCGCGCCTGGTCCTCGGCATCGAACAGGCGGTGCGTGATCGCGAGCAGCCTTTCGCCCATCGCGGTCAGGGCGATCTGCCTGTGCTGCCGGCTGAACAGCAGCACGTCATACTCCTCCTCGAGCTTGCGGACCTGATCGGAGATCGCCGGCTGCGTCAGGTTCAGCTCGCTCGCGGCGCGTGAGAAGCCGCCGGCGAGCGCGACCTGATGGAAGGCACGGAGCTGGACATAGCGCATGGCGGGATCCGCGCAGGGTGGAGCCGGGGAGGCGATACGCATCAATGCAACGATTCAATTTATGCGTCGATCGAAAATAACGATTTTTCAGATGCTCTATTGCCGGCGATGATGCCGACATCGAAAGCAGTCGCCAGTCGAAAGCAGTCGCCAGGGGAACGCCCGCCGCAACGCCGGCGCGTCGCCTTGGCCCGGGAGTTTCAGATATGTCAGGTCTTTCCGCCAAGCTCGTGCATACCGAAGGCGAGTCGAACACCTCGGCGGCGCGCGGCGCCTGGTCGGCGCGGCTCGATGACAAGGCGACGCAGAGCCTGCTGAAGCGCGACGCCGATGCCTTCCTGCACCAGAGCCTGTCGAGCCCCTGCGTCACGGCGATCGCCAAGGCCGAGGGCATCTGGATCCAGGACACGGCCGGGCGCCGCTACATGGATTTCCATGGCAACAGCGTCCACCATATCGGCTATGGCCATCCCCGCCTGAAGGCTGCGATCAAGCAGCAGATCGACGATCTCTGCTTCGCGCCGCGCCGCTTCACCTGCGAGCCCGCGGTCGAGCTGGCCGAGACGCTGGGCCGCCTTGCCCCGGGCGATCTCGGCAAGGTGCTGTTCACGACGGGCGGTTCGGATGCGGTCGAGGTGGCGCTCAGGCTTGCGCGCGCCGCCACCGGGCGCTTCAAGACCTTGTCCTTCTGGGATGCGTTTCACGGTGCGGGCTTCGGCGCCTCGAGCGTCGGCGGCGAGGCGACCTTCCGCTCCGGCATTGCCGGGCCGCTCCTGCCGGGCGCGGAGCATGTCGCGCCCTGGGCGAACCATCACTGCGCCTATGGCCATAACAGCCTGGAGGATTCGGCTCGCGCCTGCGCCAGCATGATCTCCTATGTGCTCGGCCGGGAGGGCGATTTCGCGGCCCTCGTCGCCGAGCCGATGCGGGCGACCCCGAACCCGCCGGCGCCCGGCTTCTGGAAACTGGTGCGCGAGGCTTGCGACCGCCACGGCACGCTCCTGATCTTCGACGAGATCCCGACCGGGCTCGGCAAGACCGGCCGCTTCTTCACCAGCGAGCATGACGGGGTGACGCCCGACATTCTCGTCGTCGGCAAGGCGCTGGGCGGCGGCATCCTGCCGATCGCCGCGGCGATCGCGCGGCGCGACCTCGATGTCGCCGGCGATTTCGCGATTGGCCACTACACTCATGAGAAGAACCCGGTGACGACGCGCGCGGCGCTGACCACGATCGCGATCATCCGCGAGGAGGGTCTGCCGGAGCGCGCAGCTGAGCTCGGCGGTCTGGCGATGGACCGTCTGCGCGCCTTCGGCGAGGGCTCGCCCCATGTCGGCGACGTGCGCGGGCGCGGGCTGATGTTCGGGGTCGAGATCGTGGCCGACAAGGCGGACATGGCGCCCGACAACGCGCTCGCCGAACGGGTCTATTATCGCTGCCTCGAAGCCGGGCTGAGCTTCAAGATCAGCCAGGGCAACGTGCTGACGCTCTCGCCGCCGCTGGTGATCCCGCAAGCCGACCTGGACCGCGCGCTCGACATCGTCGAGACCGCGATCGCGGCCGGCTGAGGCGCCTCTGACTTCCCGACCGAAAGGGTCCGCTATGAAAGCCGTCCGCACGGACCGTGAACTGGAATGCCCCGAGATCGACGCCGGCCTGCGAGCCCGCGGCGTCGAGCTCGTCACCTTGCCCGATGGCATCCCGGAGGCCGCGCTGATCKAGGCCGTCGCCGACGCCGAGCTGATCCTGATGTGCTACACGCCGATCACGGCTCGCGTCATCGCGGCTGCGCCCAGGCTCAAGGGCATCGTCAAATACGGCGTCGGCATCGATGCGATCGATATCCCCGCCGCAAGCGCGCGTGGCATCCCGGTCGTCAATGTTCCTGAATATGCCGAGGAGACCGTCGCGGAGGGCGCCTTCGCCCTGATGATCGCGCTGGCCAAGCGCCTGCCCGAAATCGGCCGCGCCATGGCGACTGAGGGCTGGATCTGGCCGGAACAGCGCTGGATCGGCCGCGATATCTCCGGCGCCACGCTGGGGCTCGTCGGTGCCGGCAAGATCGGCCGCAGCATGGCCCGGATGGCGGGGCAGGGCTTTCGGGCCCGTGTTCTCGGCTACGATCCCCATGTCGACCGGGCAAAGCTCGCTGAGGCCGGCATCGAGAAGGTCGACGATCTGCATGCGATGTTGCGCCAATGCGACTTCGTCTCGCTCCATTGCGTGCTGAACGCGGCGACGCGCGGCTTGATCGGCCGCGCCGAGCTCGCCTGCCTGAAACCCTCCTCCGTGCTGGTCAACGTCTCCAGGGGAGCGCTGATCGACGAGGCGGCGCTCGTCGAGGCCGTGCTGGCCGAACGTCTCGGCGGCGTCGGGCTCGACGTCTATTCGACGGAACCGCTGGCCAAGGCCGGGCATGTGCTCAGCCCGCTCTTTGGCCGCGACGACGTCATTCTCTTCCCGCACCTGACCTTCTTCACGGTCGAGGCGATGCGGCGCCTCTCGGAGGATACGCTCGCCCGCTGCTTCGAGGTTCTCGACGGGCGGCCGGTCGAGGTGCGCTCGCGTGATCCACGGCTCCGCGCGCAGCGCGAGAACGTCGCCTTCGCCTGACGCGCAAATGTCCCCGCTTCACCCGGGCGGCTTCATCCCGACCGCAGCGCGCGGATGTCGCTGCGGTCGTCCGGCAGCTTGGCCGTGACGTCGAAGAAGGCTTTGACGACGGACCGCATCCGCTCGCTCTTGAGGCAGGCGACATAATCCGTGCTCGCCACCTCGCCATCGCTGAGCTGCAGGGTGGTGAAGCGTCCGGAGCCATAGGCTTCGAGCTCCCAGACGATGCCGTGGCCGAGGCCGGCCGCCACCGCCTCGCACAAGGCCTCGCGGCTGCCCAGTTCGAGGACATAGCGCGGCTTGGCCTTGGCGCGGGCGAAGGCGGCGTCCACGAGCTTCTGCGTCATCGAGCCGTCTTCGCGACCGATCATCGCCTCGCCGTCCAGCTCGGACAGCGAGATCGATTGGCGACCGGCCCAGCGGTGGCTGTTGGCGACGATCACCACGCCGCGGTGATGCCAGAGCGGCATCGCGTGGATATGCGGATGGTCCGCGACGGCGGGCAGGATGCCGATATCGACATGGCGGTCGAGCAGCGCCTGCCGCACCATCCGGCTGTTGCCGGTCGAGACCGAGAGCCTGACCCGCGGATGCAACGCCATGAAGCGGGCGAACAGGCCCATCACGATATGGGGTCCGTCCACAGCCAGCCGCAGGCTGCCATCCTGCAGTTCCTGCGACGCCGCCAGCGTTTCCTCGATCAGCTCGTCCAGGCTCGCGAGCTGGCGCGACAGCGAATAGAGCCGCTCGCCCGCCTCGGTGAGCCGGACACGCCGTCCTTCGCGATGCAGCAGCTTGATGCCATGCCGCTCCTCCAGGGCCTTGACTTGGATCGTCAGCGCCGGCTGCGTCAGCCCGAGCACCTCGGCGGCCCGCGAAAAGCTGCCTTCGCGCGCCACCGCATCGAAGGCCCGGATCTGCGTGTAGATCATCGGTGATTGCACTCGTACCCATTAATTTCTCTATGTATCGATATAAAACTTCTAATTTGTCTAATAGTTTTAGCGCTGCGACGTTCGGCTCATGGATCAACCCGAGGCGAACATCGTGGACAGCGCAGAAACACATTCGCAGGCAGCAGCAGCACTCGCGCTGGCCAGGAGCCGGCGCGCCCAGAGCGTCGCAGCCCTGGCCGAGATCGTCCGGATCCGCAGCCYCACGGGAGAGGAGGGGGCGGCGCAGGGGCGCATGGTCGAGATCCTGTCTTCCGCCGGGGCTGCCGTCACGCAGGCCGAGCCGGATGTCGAGGCGATGTTCAAGGCCTTCCCCGATGTCGCGCAGTATCCGACGCATTGGCAGCACGATCTGATCCTGCCCTATGCCGGGCTCCCGACCTTCGAGGCCCTGCGCGACAGCGGCCTCCAGCCGGTGCTGAACTATGATGGCAGGCCCAATGTCGTCGGCACCTGGCGGGGCACGGGCGGCGGGCGCTCGCTTATTCTCAACGCCCATATCGATACGGTCACCGTCGAGCCCCTGGCGCAATGGACGCGCGATCCCTTCGGCGCGGAGATCACTGACGGCCTGATGTATGGCCGCGGCACCTCCGACATGAAGGGCGGCCTGATGGCCGCGCTGCTGGCGATGCGCTATCTCAGCGAGGCCGGAACGCGCCTGCACGGCGACGTCACGCTCCACTGCGTCGTCAACGAGGAGCATGCCGGCAACGGCACGCTCGACCTCGTCACGCGTGGGGCTGCGGCCGATGCGGCCGTGGTGCTGGAACCGACCAGCAACACCATCGCCTACAGCCATCCCGGCGGTCTCTACTGGCAGGTCACGCTGAGCGGGGTCCAGCGCTCGCCGGGCGCGCGCTGGAACGGCGGCACGCTGGAGGGGCTGGGTGCGGTCGACATGCTGCCGCCGGTGATCGAGGCGCTGCTCGGGCTCGAGCGCCGCTACAACCAGGGCACGCCGGCCGGCGCCAAGCCGCCCTTTTCACTGACCATGGGCAAGATCGCGGGCGGCCATTACGAGACGGTCACGGCCGGGGAGGTGGTGATCAAGGGCGGTGCCTATTTCGCGCCCTCGCTCGGTGCCGTGACCGATATCATGGATGGTTTCCGTGACGCGATCGCAGGCGCCAACGCCGCTGACCAGGGGCTGCGCCGCCATCCTGCCAGGCTCGAATTCCTGCACCATGACGACAGCACGGATCAGCCCGCCGACCTTCCCGTTGCGCGTGTGATGGGGGAGGTGCTGGCGCGCCGGGGGGGAGACGGCACGGCCTATCCCGGCCATTTCTGTTGCGACATGCGCCATCTCGTGAACCAGGGCGGAATCCCGAGCATCATCTTCGGGCCGGGCTCCATCGCCCAGGCGCACAAGCCCGACGAGCATATTCCGATCGACGATTTTCTCGCGGCGATCGAACACCTGATCGCGTTCATCGCGGAGTGGTGCGGCACGGAACTGTAGGAGGCGGCCCAGCAAGGGTTCGCCCAATCATAAAGGGGATTGTCCAGACATGGGTATGAGCAGGCTTCCGGCTATCCTCGCAGCAACGCCGCTGGCGCTCGCTCTTTGCGGCGCCGCTGCGCTGGCACAGAGCTGTCCCAAGACCGGCGGGACGCTGACCTATGTCTATTCGCTCGAGCCGACCTCGCTGTCGACGATCGCCACCTCGGCCGTTCCGGTCGCGCTGATCTCCACCAAGATCTATGAGAGCCTGCTGACCTATGAGGGCCCGGCCCTGACGCCGAAGCCGGGCCTCGCCGAATCCTGGACGATCTCCGACGACAAGAAGACCTATACGTTCAAGCTGCGGCCGGGCGTGACCTGGCATGACGGCAAGCCCTTCACGGCGCAGGATGTGAAGTTCAGCGTCGAGGACATCATCCGCCCCTATCATTCCCGCGGAAAAGTCTATTTCGGCGACGTCGAGGCGGTCGAGACGCCCGATGACCTGACCGTGGTGTTCAAGCTCAAGGCGCCGGTGCCGTTCTTCATGAACGTCTTCCAGCCCGGCGAGGCGCCGATCATGCCAAGGCACGCCTTCGACGGCGTCGACGTGAAGGCGGTGGCTGCGGTCCGCGCTGCGCCGATCATGCAGAACCCGGTCGGGACCGGCCCGTTCCGCTTTAAGGAATGGCGCAAGGGCAGCCACATCACGCTGGAGCGCAATCCAGGCTACTGGCGCAAGGGCTTCCCCTGTCTCGACCAGGTCGTGCAGCGGATCATGCCGGACGGCGCGGCGCGCGCCATCGCCATCGAGACCGGCGAGGTCGATCTCGCCCCGATGAGCAGCCTGCCCGAGGCGGAGGTGCAGCGGCTCGAGAAGATCCCGGCGCTGGAGGCCTCGCAGGCCGGAGCCGAGGCGCTCGGTCCCAATCTCTGGCTCGAGGTCAACATGCGCGATAAGCCGCTCGCCGATCTCAAGGTCAGGCAAGCGCTCAGCCTCGCGCTTGATCGCGAGCGCATCGTCGATGTGATCTGGTACGGCCAGGGCAAGCCGGCGCGCGGTCCCGTCGTCAGCACGAACTCCGCCTTCAACAAGGCGCTGAAGCCCTATGAGTACAACCCGCGCAAGGCCAACCAGCTTCTCGACGAGGCCGGCTATCTGCGCGGTGCCGACGGGGTCCGCTTCAAGATCACCCAGCATTTCCTGCCCTATGGCGAGAACTGGGCCCGGCTCGGCGAATATGTCCGCCAGGAGCTCGGCAAGGTCGGCATCGCGGTCGAGACCCAGAGCGCCGATCTCGGCGGCTGGCTGAAGGCCGTCTACACCGACTGGAGCTTCAATCTCACCAGCACCTTCTMGCATAACTATTCCGATCCCTCGATCGGCGTGGAGCGCACGTTCCATTCCGACTTCATCAGGAAGGGCGCCACCTTCACCAACTCGATGGGCTACCGGAATGCGCGGGTCGACCAGCTCTTCGGGCTCGCCGCCCGCGAGATTGATCCGGCTGCCCGCAAGAAGCAGTTCGACGAGCTGCAGCAGATCCTGCACGACGAGCTGCCGGTGATCTTCCTGATGGAGATGTCCTACACCCATGTCTGGAACCGCAAGGTGAAGGGCCTGATCACCAACGGCATCTCGATGTATTCATCCTGGGACGGGGTCTCCAAGGACTGATGGGAACGCCGATGCGCTCGCGCCCCGTCATCACCTCCTCGTTCCGGGAAACGGCCTGATGTCCTCCCTGTCACTCGGTTTCGTGTCCGTTCGCCTGCTCCAGGTGGTTCCGAGCGTGCTGGGCATCGCGGTGCTGAACTTCGCGCTGCTCCACCTCGCGCCCGGCGACGCGGCCGAGATCATCGGCGCGCAGTCCGGCGGTGCATCGAAGGAGTTCGTCGACGAACTCCGGCGCTCGTTCGGCATCGACCGGCCGCTCTACCAGCAGTTCTTCATCAATCTCGGCAAGCTGCTGACCTTCGATCTCGGTGTCTCCAACGTCCAGCAGCGGCCGGTGCTGGACCTGATCGCAGACCGCATGCCGGCGACGCTCCTGCTGATGCTGACGGCGATCGGGATTGCCATCGTGGTCGGCGTGCTCTGTGGCGTCGTCGCGGCGATGCGGCACCGCAAATGGGTCGACACGATCGTCTCGGTGCTGGCGCTGCTGTGCTATGCGATGCCGCAGTTCTGGCTCGGCCTGATGCTGATCGTGCTGTTTTCGGTGACGCTGGGCGTGCTGCCTTCGGGCGGCATGATGACGATCGGCGCGCAGATGGGGCCGCTGGCCCGCGCCCTCGACATCGCCCGCCACCTCGTGCTGCCGGCGCTGACGCTCGGGCTCTTCTATGCCGCRGTCTATGCCCGGCTGATGCGGGCCTCGATGCTCGAGGTCTATTCATCCGATTTCATCACGACGGCCCGCGCCAAGGGCCTGTCGGAGGGACGCATCAGCCTGACGCATGCAGCCCGCAACGCGCTGATGCCGGTTGTGACGCTGGGCGGTGTCCAGATCGGCCATATGCTCGGCGGTTCGATCCTGGTCGAGACCGTGTTCGGCTGGCCGGGCCTCGGGCGCCTGCTGTTCGACGGCCTGCTGCAGCGCGACCTGAACCTGCTGCTCGGCATCCTGTTCATCTCGTCGATCCTGGTCGTGCTCTGCAACCTGCTCGTCGACCTCGTTTATGGCCTTATCGACCCGAGGATCCTGGCGCGATGAAGCGGAGCTTGCATTTCTGGCGGCGTTTCCGTCGCAACCGGGGCGCGGTCGTGGGCCTCGTCCTGCTGCTGGCGATCGTGCTCGCGGCGATATTCGGCCCGATGGTCTACACGGTCGATCCCTTCGACATGATCGGGCKACCGGCGCAGACGCCCTCCGCGCGCTTTCCGCTCGGCACCGACGTCACCGGCCGGGATATCCTCGCCGGCCTGCTGCATGGCGGCCGGGTCTCGCTGCTGATCGGGGTGGCGGCGAGCCTGTGCGCGACGATCCTCGGTGTCGTCGTCGGGGCGGCCGCCGGCTATTGCGGCCGGGGGAGCGACATCCTGCTGATGCGGCTCACCGATTTCTTCCTGACGATTCCCTCCTTCGTCCTGGCGGTGGTGATCATCGCGATCTTCCGCCCCTCGCTGATCAGCGTGATGAGCGCGATCGCGATCGTGTCCTGGCCGCCGGTCGCGCGGCTGGCACGGGCCGAATTCATGGCCCATCGCGACCGGGAATACGTCCAGGCCTGCCGCTCCATGGGGATGTCCGATTTCCGCATCGCGGCGCGGCATATCCTGCCCAACGCCCTGCCACCGGTCATCGTCGTCTCGTCCCTGCTGGTGGCGACGGCCATCCTGACGGAATCCGGCCTGTCCTTCCTTGGGCTCTCGGACCCGAACGTCGTCTCCTGGGGCTATATGATCGGCATCGGCCGCACCATGCTGCGGACGGCGTGGTGGATGTCGGCGATCCCCGGCATGGCCATCCTGCTGACGGTGCTCTGCATCAATCTCGTCGGTGAGGGCCTGAGCGACGCGCTCAATCCGAAGCTGCAGGAGCGCTGAGGCAACACCCGCTKAACTGGCATGTATGGCATGGGGCGACCATGCAGAAGTCGCTCCGGACGGCGCTCTGCTGGTGAGCGACGACGCCACCGCAGCGATCTTTCGCGTCGCGCCGGGCTCTCGCCGATAAGTGTTTCGCTGCATCGAGGGCTGCGCTGGCCGCCGGCTCCAGGTTGCGACGCAGCGCCTATCCACCGTGCGTGCGGCGCAGGAGCGAGCGCGGAGGCGCCTCTCCGTTTCCCTCCGTGCGGTCGCGATAGAGGGCCGCGCGGGCGAGCAGCATGAGGGTGACCGGCGTCGTGACGATCATGAAGACGCCGATCAGGAGTTCATGCACCACGGGCCGGGAACCCAGCACCGAGAAGCAGAGAATGGACGCGAGCCCGATCGCACCGGTTCCCCAGCTCGTGCCCAGCGTGGGTGCATGAACCCGCTCGAAGAACCTGCGAAAGCGCAATGTTCCGATGGCTCCCAGCAGTGTCAGCCCGGAACCGAGAAGGACCAAAAAGGCCGTCAGCAGGGCCGCCCAGGCGGGGAGGTTCTCGGCGTGGGTCATTCGATCACCTCGCCGCGCATGAGAAATTTGGCGAGCGCGATGCTCGATACGAAACCCAGTACCGCGATGATCAGGGCCGCCTCGAAATAGATCGCGCTTCCCGAGCGGATGCCGATCGTCAGCACCAGGAGCATGGCGGTAACGTACATGGCGTCCAGGCAGAGGACCCGGTCCTGCGCTCGCGGCCCCCGGATGACCCTGTAGGCGTAGCACCCCATGGCGGCGACGAGCATGGCCTGGGCGGCCGTCACCGACCATAGGAGGATCGCGGCCGTCATTCGAAAATGTCCATAAGCAGCGCCTCATAGCGGTTCTTGATCACGGCGATCCACTCGGCCTCGTCGGCGAGGTCGAGGACATGGAGCAGGAGCACGCCGGATTCGGGGGCATATTCGACCCAGGCCGTCCCCGGCGTGCTGGTAACGATGCATGCCAGCACGGCCAGCGCCGTCTTGTCGCGCAGGTCGAGCGGTATGGCGACGAAGCCCGCGACACGGTCGCGACGATCTCCGCGGATGATGATGCCGGCGACGGCGATGTTCGACTGCAGGATATCCAGCGTGACGGCGCCCAGAAGCTTCGGAAGAAGCTGCCATCGCCTCAGCCGGGGCTTGGATGGATGGAGCGCCGCCATCGCAAGGGAGGCCCCGATCGCGACGGCCGCCCCGACGAGGAATTGCCCGGTCGAGAAAGAGGTCAGCAGGAGCCACATCAGCAGCAGCGCCGCGGTCAGCAGCGGATAGGGGAGAAGGCGGTTCATCGCGCACCGCCCGGCGGATGACCCGTTCCCAGCACGCTCTGGATATAGGTCGACGGGGCGTGAAGGGAACGGGCCGCAGCCTCCGTGTAACTGAGCATCGGACCGCCCCACACGGCCAGGATCGTGCAGAGCGCCAGCAATGCGACGATTGGCGCGACCTCGACCATGACCACGCGCGGAACGAGTTCCTCAAGCGGCGCCCAGAAGATCCGGACACCGCTGCGCATCATGGCCACAAGGGTCGCAAGGCCCGACAGGATGACCAGCGCAACCAGCAGCCAAATGCGCCCCGGGATCTCGGCGAGAGAGCCGAGTCCGTCCGGATTCAACATGCCCGTCAGCATCGCGAACTTGGCGATGAACCCCGATAGCGGCGGCAAGCCCGCGAGCAGGAGCGCGACGCATCCAAACGAGACGCTGAGGATGGCGAGCGCCCCCGGTACGGTCACGCCGACCTCCTGATCCTCGTGCTCCTCGCTCTCGTCCGTCTCGTCGCCATACGCCTCCATGGTGACCGACAGCACGTCTGCCGCCGGTTCGCGTGTCCGCTCGACCAGCTCGATGAGCAGGAAAAAGGCAGCGACGCTGAGGCTCGAACTGACGAGGTAGAACAAGGCGCCCGACACGACCGCAGTGTTGCCGATGCCGACGGCCGCGAGCAGGGTCCCCGAGGAGATCAGAACGCTGAAGCCCGCGAGCCGGCCCAGCGCCTGGGACGAAAGCACGCCGGATGTCGCGAAGAGGATCGTCGCCATCCCGCCCCAGAGCAGCACCGTTCCGCCGAAGCCCGCCGTGCCCCCGGCCTCGGGGGCAAAAAGCAGCAGGGAGAGGCGCAGAAGCACATAGGTGCCGACCTTGGTGAGCACGACGAAGATCGCGGCAACGGGGGCGGCCGCCGCCATATAGGCGGAAGGCAGCCAGAAGCAGAGCGGCCACATGCCGGCCTTGACCAGGAACGCGATGCCAAGGATCGCGGCGCCTGTGTGAAGGAGCGCGCGGTCATCTGCGGACAGTCCCGCAAGGCGGACGGCGAGGTCTGCCATGTTCAGCGTTCCGGCGGTCCCATAGATCAGGCTGACGCCGATGAGGAAGAGAAGCGATGCGRCCAGGTTGATCGCGATATAATGGAGGCCGGCTCGCACCCGGAACGCGCCCGATCCGTGCAGCAGCAGGCCGTAGGACGCCGCCAGCGTGACCTCGAAGAAGACGAAAAGATTGAAGAGGTCGCCCGTGAGGAACGCGCCTGCGAGCCCCATGAGCATGAACTGGAAGAGCGTGTGGAAATGCGGGCCGGCCCGGTGCCAGCGCGCCGTCGAGAAGACAAGCGCGGCGACCGCCAGCGTGGATACGAGGGCGAGCATCAGCGCCGACAGCCGATCGAGCACGAGCACGATGGCGAACGGCGCTGGCCAGTTGGCGAGGGCATAGGATGAGGAGAGGGCGCCGCCTCCGTCGGCAACCCCGTCCGCCAGTCGCATCAGAACGATCGCGGTCACCAGGAGCAGCACGCCCGACGCAATGCTGAGACACGCCTTCAGCGTGTGGCGCAGCTCGTCGATCAGCAGGAGAGCCGCCCCCGTGATCAACGGGAGCAGGATCGGGACGATGAGAAGGTGTCTCGTCCAGTCCATCAGTTCGGCTCTCGCCCGTCGACGTGATCGTTGCGGGTCAGCCCACGGGCGACGAGCAGCACCACGAGGAGGAGGGCGGTCGTCGCAAAGCTGATCACGATCGCGGTGAGCACGAGCGCCTGCGGAACCGGGTCGGCCAGATCCGCCGGATTGCCTGCACCRCCGGGTCCCAGCACGGGCGCTGCAGCGACCCGCAAACGGCCCATGCTGAAGATGAAAAGGTTCACCGCATAAGAGAGGAGCGAAAGGCCGATGACGAGCTGATACGTGCGCGGACGCAGGACCAGCCAGACTCCCGATCCGGTGAGCACGCCTATGGCGATCGCAAGCGTCAGTTCCATCGCTGGCGCTCCTCTTCGAGACGGGCCGCGCGCAGGCGGCGGATGGATTGGTGGGCGATCGCGATCAGCATCAAGACCGTCGCTCCGACCACGACGCCGAACACGCCGAGATCGAACAGGGTCGCGCTCGCCAGAGGGACCTTCCCGACGATCGGCAGCTCCAGATACCGGAAATACGAGGTGAGGAAGGAATCGCCCAGGAGCATCGAGGCAGCTCCGGTGGACGCCGCAAGCAGGAGACCGCCGCCGATCCAGGCAACGGGAAGGATGCGCAGCCTGTCCTCGACCCAAATCGTCCCCGCCGCCATGTATTGCAGGATGAAGCCCGCCGCCATCGCGACGCCTGCGGCGAAGCCTCCTCCCGGAGCGTCATGACCGCGCAGGAAGAGATAGGCGGCCAGTACGATCACGACCGGGAACATCCACTGCATGATGACGGACGGCACGTAGAGATATTCCGCCTTGGTCGCTCCGACCTCCGTGTCCGGCTCAGCCTCGTCATTGGAGCGCTGGATGCGCTGCTGCTCGGGCCTCTCGATGCTGTCCGGTGCGGGGCGGAAACGCCGGAGCAGCGCGAAGACGGTCAGTGCCACGACGGCGAGGACCGTGATCTCGCCAAGCGTGTCGAAGCCGCGGAAATCGACGAGAATGACGTTGACGACATTCAGGCCGCCGCCTTCGCTATAGGCCTTCTCGACGAAGAATTTCGCGATCGAGTCCGGCGGCGTCCGCGTCATCACCGCGTAGGAGATCGCCGTCATGCCCAGGCCTGCGACGACGGCGATGGCAAGGTCCCGGAAGCGGCGCAGGCGCGGTTGCCAGCCCCTCGGTTCGGGCACGTCCTGCGAGCGCTTGGGCAGCCACCGCAGACCGAGCAGGATGAGCACCGTGGTCACGATCTCGACGACGAGCTGGGTGGCCGCAAGGTCCGGCGCAGAAAGCCAGACGAAGGTCAGGCAGGTCACGAGCCCTGTCCCGCCGAGCAGGGCAAGGGCCGCCAGCCGATGGAACTTGGCCTGATAGGCGGCTGCGACGGCGCAGATCATGCCGACGGACCAAAGGCCGGTGAAGGCGAAATCCGTCGTCCCATTGCCGGAAGGACCGAAGGAGAGGCCCGAAGCGAGCAGCGGGACGGTCCCTGCGGCGACAGCCACCGCCACCAGCAGGCGCATCTGGGGCTGAAGACGATTGGTGCCGAATGCGCCCTCGAACAGATGCGCCCATCGCCACGAAATCGCGACCATGACCCGCTCGAAGATGCGCTGTCCCTGAATCCGACCAAAAAGCGGGGGACGCTCGCAACGTTCGAGGTAAGCGCCGGCKACGCGATACAAAAGCACGCCAGCAACCAGCGCGACGATGCTCATCGCCAGGGGAAGATTGAAGCCGTGCCACAGAGCCAGGCTGTATTCCGGCGCGGCGCCGCCGAGCACGGACGACACCGCGACATGCAGGAACGGGCCGATGGTGTAGGCCGGGAAGATCCCGACGACGAGGCAGGCGACGACCAGGAACATGACCGGGAACCGCATCCAGAACGGCGGCTCGTGGGGTTCGCGGGGAAAGCTCTCGGGCGGCRCTCCCAGGAAGATCGAATGGATCAGCCGTAGGGAATAGGTCACAGCCAGGGCGCTGCCGAGCACGGCGGCGTAGGGGGCGGCGGTGTCCAGCCAGGAATCGGCGTKGGTCTCCACGGCTTCGGCGAAGAACATCTCCTTCGACAGGAAGCCGTTCAGCAGCGGTACGCCAGCCATGGCGGCGCAGGCCACCATGGCCAGCGTGCCGGTGATCGGCATGTACCGGAACAGTCCGGAGATCCGCCTCATATCGCGCGTGCCGGTCTCGTGGTCGATGATGCCGGCCGCCATGAACAGCGATGCCTTGAACGTCGCGTGGTTGAGCATGTGGAAGATGGCCGCGCCGGCGGCGAGCGGGCTGCCGAGGCTGAGCAGCAGCGTGATCAGGCCCAGATGGCTGATCGTGGAGTAGGCGAGAAGTCCCTTCAGGTCGTTCTGGAACATGGCGAGGTAAGCGCCGAGCACGAACGACGTCATTCCCGCGATGCCCAGGATCATGAACCATTCCGGCGTACCGGAGAGCACCGGCCACAGCCGCGCCATGAGGAAGACCCCGGCCTTGACCATGGTGGCCGAATGCAGGAACGCCGATACGGGCGTCGGCGCCGCCATGGCGTTGGGCAGCCAGAAATGAAAGGGAAACTGCGCGCTTTTCGTCAGCGTGCCGAGGAGGATCAGCAGGAGCGCCGGGACATATAGAGTGTGCGAACGGATGAGGTCGCCCGATCGGAGGACGTCGTCGAGGTCGTAGCTGCCGACGATATGACCGACGATCAGCACGCCACCCAGCAGAGCGAGGCCCCCCATGCCCGTGACCGTCATGGCCATGCGGGCGCCGTCGCGCGCTGCCTGGCTCTGCTGCCAGTAGCCGATCAGCAGGAAGGAAAAGATGCTGGTCAGTTCCCAGAACACGACCAGAAGCACCAGGTTGCCCGAAAGGACCACGCCCAGCATCGAGCCCGTGAATGCCAGAAAGAACAGATAGAAGCGCCGGACCGGATCGTCGGCGGACATGTAATACCGGGCGTACATGACGACCAGGAGGCCGATACCGCTGACGAGAGCCGCGAAGATCCAGGCGAAGCCATCCATCCTCAGCGTGAAGTTCAGTCCGAGAGACGGGATCCAGTCGATCTGATGCCGGAGGGCATCTCCGCCGCTCACGGATGGGTAGAGCGACAAGGTCATGATGAGGCAGGCCAGCAAGGTGAGACCGGTGATCCAGGTCACCGGTTCGCGGGAGGCCCCCGGGGACAGGACCACCGCCAGGCTGGCTACGAAAGGCAGAATGAGGATCAGCAGTAGCGGGGAAAGTTCCATCATTCTCCTTTGCCTGGKAGGCGTCGTCCGTTCTTAGGCCATCGAGGCTGATCCGCCAACGACGAGTGGATCGTGCGCGCATTCGAGGGGGCCAGCCCTCGGACGATCCCCGACGTCGTCACAGGGTCGACCGCCAAGACGTCGACCCATGGCGGTGCGCGAACGTCGGCCCCGATCATCGGGGCCCGATCGCCCACCGAAAGCCCAAGCACTGTGATGCCCAGAGGCGTGATCACCGATAACTCAGCGGGCGGCCACATTCCGTCTGCGGGATTGATCAAGCGTCGGCGTTCGGGCTGCCCCGTGCTCCCGACACGATAGGTGACGAAACCATCCAGCAGGACCGTTTGCTCCGGCATATCGTCCGCCTCACGCCACGCGGCGCGGTCCAGCTTGCGCAAAAGCGCGGACGCGAGCGGATGAATTTGCTCGCCKAGCAAATGCGCCAGCTCTTGCAGCCGCACATAATCGCTGGCCGGAAGCACAGTGACTGGTCGTTTCAATGCGCAAATCATGTTTGCCACCAGCGAGTTGCAGGCAGTCATGAGAGGAATGTCTGAATGGGTTGCCGCTCTGTGTGACCTGCGCAACCCGCGGTACGCGGGAATGCCAGCCTCTGCCCGGACCGGGCCGCGACGCAGCCGGGTCGGGGTCAGTACCCTGTGATGGGGCACTCCCGCTCGAAGTGAAGAGTGAGGACGTCGATCCGCATATCACCTACGTGGAATGTCGCCGTGGGGAAGTCAAGGGAGACGATATCGGACGTGAGTAAGTCATATCCGTCCCGTCAAATGATATTTGACGAGACGATGCTCTCGTGATGTCGATCTGCGGCGCTTTCTATTGCAAAGGTCATCCAAAAATATTCTTCTATACGGCGATATTATTTTTTAAAACGCTAAGTTCTCGGCATCAGCAAGTTCACGACCCTCTCTCATCTCCAGAAGCATCTATTGTCGCGCGCCCTCGCGCGGAGAGGTGGCAATCGGCAACCGCCAACCATGTCTCATCGCCATGGAGCGAAGCCCGAGACATAAAGCCGCTCCGGCCAGGGCCGAGGCGCCATGGGAAAAACCAATTTGATCACCGATGACGACGATGGACGCGCCGGCGAGTGCCGCAATGGCATATAGATTCGATCGCAATACCTGTGGAATCTCAGCGAGAAGGACGTCGCGCGTCATGCCCCCGCCGATATCGGCCGACAGCCGCGCGGGGATTGCTAATTGCCGCTGATGGTTGCGGCAATTCTTGGGCGAATCCCGCACCAGCAGTTATAGATGGCGTATTTCGGGAGTGGCCCGGAACGACAAGTGCGAGTGACCGATACAATGCTGATCAGCAACGCTTTCAAGACCTTCCTCCAGGAAGCGCCGGTGCATCAGAGCGTGTGGCTCGAGGCTGTGCAAAAACTCGGCGCGGCATCGCAGCTCGATCGGAAGACGGCCGCCTTGGTCTATATCGGCATTCTCGCAGCCGTTCGTTTGGAGAGCGGACTTGCTTTCCACGTCGCCGAAGCGAAAGCGTTCGGCGCGAGCAGAGAAGAGGTGATCAGCGCGATTCTCGCAGGGATGCCCGCCGTCGGTAATATCGTGATCCAAGCTCTACCGGTGGCGCTCGAAGCTTTTGATCAGGCCGTGCCAAATTCGGTGGGTCATTCCGAGGGGTAATGATGGTTTCCAAAATCGGAACCCTGGACACGTGAGGAGCTTGAGAAGCTCAAGTTGCTCGCCGAGACGGGCATCGCACTGAAGGCGATTTCAAAAGCGACGACTCGCAGAATGGCCAATCAAGTCAGGGGCGGCGGCAGACATCAGTATTGTCTGCTGCCGAAATTTACCGGGTGCGGACGTCTTGAATGCCGGCGGGACAATTAGCCATTCCGAAGCTCATGGTGCAGCTCTGCAGGGCTCAGCGCCGCGAGACCGAGCGCCGGCAGGAGGTCGTTCTCGGCCCGGAAATCACGAGCGGCGATTGCGTCGAACAGGGCAATCCCGGCTTGATGGACCGGCAGGGGCAGTCCGCAGATCGCACCGAGGAATTCGAGGGGAACCAGGCCGAACGGCACATCCTCGGTGATGAAGCGCGTATCGAGCGTCTTGGGCCCGGCCAGCTCCGGCCGCAGGCGATAGACCGCTGCAGCCATGTCTCCGACAGGGCCGGGCTCGACGCCAAAGGACAGCGCATAATGCTCCTGCACGCTGCGCACGCTGAGGCCGAAGGCGTTGGCCAGGGCCAGCCTTTCAGTGTCGAGAGCCTCGATGATGCGCCCGACCCCGGAGGTGATCGAGCCGTAATTCGGCCAGTCCTCGCCGCGTTCCGCCCGCGTCAAATTGCCGAGCATGTTGGCCATATGCGCGGGCGGATTGAGGTTGCTGAGCATGATCGCCAGCAGGTCCTCGCGCGGCTGGAAGCGATGCCCGAACAGTGCTTCGCAGAGTGCCAGTCCGGCTGCGCTATGCCGAACGGGCAGGGTGGCGACGTCCAGCCGCTTGYGGATGCCGGAGACATGCACGCTGCGGGGGCCGCTCTTCCGGGCGGTCAGGGCCGTGGTCGCCCAGGCGGCGATCGGAAGCTCCAATCCGCGCTGCTCCAGCAGGCGATGCAGATAGAGCGCCGCAAACGAGCAATGGGCGCTGAAGATGACGGCCTGACCTTCTCGCAGATGCGCCGCGAGTGCATCGCACACCTTGCGGAAACCGTTGGCCTGCACGGCGATGATCACCGCATCCGCGCCGGCCACGGCCTCGGCGCAGCTCCGTGCCACGGCGAGCGGAAACTCCCCTTCGATCTTACCCGTCACGGACAGCAGCGCCGCCCCTGCGAATTCGGCCTGGGCCGCCCCGCTCGGCGACCAGAGCACGGGGTGGTGGCCATGGGTCGACAGGTAGGCGGCATAGCCGCGCCCGATTCCGCCCGAGCCGATGATGGCGACACGCATCTGATTATTCCAATGTGATCGAATGAAACGAGACGGCCCGGCCCATGCCTGTGCCGGGCGCGGATGGGCATGGAAGATCGGCAGCGCGATCCCAAGCCGCGTGGAAACCAGCCTCGGCGTTGACCTTCAGAGCCGAAACCCATTCTTCTGGCGGCAGGGATTCGCGCCGGCCCGCTCCGGACGGAGCGCTGGAAGGCAACGAGGCGAGGCGATGAAGCGGCCCCTGCAGCTCAGGCAAATCGAGGCCTTCAAGGCCGTCGTGGAGACGGGATCGGTGACGGCGGCCGCCAATGTCCTCGGCATCTCGCAGCCCTCCGTCAGCAAGCTCATCTCCCATCTCGAAGAGGATGCGGGCCTGCAGTTGTTCGAGCGCCTGCGCGGGCGCCTGGTCCCTTCGGAGAGGGGCATCCGCCTCTACGAGGAGGTCGACAGGACCTTCGCAGGCTTGCGGCAGATCGAGCGCGCCATCGATTCCATCCAGCGCGAAGACATCGGCCAATTGTCCGTCGGCGTGCTTCCGGCCTTGACGGGCCACCTGACGCAGCAGGCCACCAGCCGGTTCCTCGCGAAGCATCCGGACGCCTATGTGTCGATCCTGGGCCGCAGCTCGCAGGTCGTGATCGACTGGCTCGTCAGACGGCAGATCGATGTCGGCATCGTCAGCGCGCCGATGGAGAACCCGTATCTGAATGCGGTTCCGCTGACGACGCATTCGCTCGTCTGCATCATGCCGCGCGGCCATAGCCTCGCCAGCAAGCATGTCGTCACTCCTCAGGATATCACGGGGACTCCGTTCATCGCCCTGGCGTCGGAGAACAAGACGAGGGTGCAGATCGAAGCCAGGCTGGCCGAGCACCGCGTCCAGCCCCGTATCGTTGCCGATGCGAACCTGACCGGCACGATCTGCGAGTTCGTCGCCTCGGGGCTGGGGATCTCGATCCTCGATCCGGTGTTCGCCCACGCGGTCCGTGACCGCGTGGAGATCCGGCGCCTTTCCTTCGAGATCGAGACCGACCTTTGGCTCTGTTACCCACGCGAGGCGCGAAACAAGATCTTCGTGGAGACCTTCCTTCGCGTTGCGCAGGAGGCGATCGCGGCCATGATGGGCGAGGTCTTCAACGTTCTGCCAGGGTCGTGACCTCGGTGATCGGCAGCGACAGGTTCAAGGCGCCCTTGAGCGGATAGCCATAGTCGACCTTGCTGCTGCGCCCCCAGACCTGGAGGATGTCGTTGATCGGCACCGAGCAGACATCCTCGTGGATCTTGCGCTGCGCCTCATGCCAGAGGGCGATCTGCTTCGCCTGATCGGGCTCGTGCCTCGCGGAGTCGATCTCGGCATCGGCGACCGCGCAATGGGAGAAATTGGCCACCGCAGTCGGTTTGCCCACCGCCGATTTCGAGGCGTAGAACTCCGACAGATAGGTATCGGCCACCGGGAAGCGGGCCGCGCCGTAAAAGACCAGGGCGCTCGCATTCTTGCGGGTCTGGTCGTGATAGGTCGGATGGTCGACCACGTTGAGCTCAAGCTTGATGCCGACCTTGGCCAACTGGGCCTGGATGATCTCCATGGCCGGCAGATGGGCCGAGATGTTGGAGGTGGTCGCCCGGATCGTGACGCCGTTGGGATGTCCCGCTTCCTTCAGCAGGGCGGCCGCCTTGGCCGGATCGAACGTGTAGGCACCATAGGAGCAATCCGAGCCGAGATAGCCGTCCGGCACGACCGAGCAGCCGCGCGGGCCGACATCGACGCCGACGAAGCGCTCGATCTGGGCCGTGTCGATGGCATGGGCGAGTGCCTGCCGCACGCGAAGGTCGTCCAGCGGCGCGACCGTGCGGTTGATGTGGAGTGTGCGGTATTCGCCAGGCCGGAAGATGTCGACGACGACATTGCCGCGACGGCGGGCCTGATCGACCCATTTCTGCTCGCGCTTGGCGTAGAAGATGTCGAGCTCGCCCGAGGAATAGGCCAGTTCGCGGCTGCTGTCGGACGGGATGAAGCGGTAGTCGATGCCGTCGATCTTCGGCTGGCCGCGGAAATAGGCCGTGTTGGCGGCGAGCTTCACGCGCTGCTGCGTGATGTGCTCGACGAAGCTGAACGGCCCGGTGCCGACGGGGCTGGTGGCGAAGCGGTTGCCCAGCGCCTCGACCGCCTTGCGGCTGACGATGTATCCGCCGCGATAATTGCTGACCAGATTGAGGAAAGACGCGTCCGGCTCGCGCAGCGTGACCTTCACTGTATGGCTATCGAGGGCCTCGACGCCGACCATATTGGCGAGGCTTGCCGCGAAGGTGGAGGTGTCGCGGCTGGCGGCGCGTTTCAGCGAGAAGGCCACGTCGTCGGCCGTCAGCTCGCCCCAGTCGCCATGGAACTTGACGTTGCGGCGCAAGTGGAACGTCCAGGCCGTCTTGTCGTCCGAGGCCTCCCAGCGCTCGGCAAGGTCGGGTTCGAGATCGGCGGAGTCCGCACTGCCGGGCTTGAAGCGGACCAGGCCGTTGAAGATCCATGCGACGACGGACTGATCCGTCGTCGACACGGCGCGGTGCGGGTCCAGCGTCGCGATGTCCGTGCCGTTGGGGCTGATGCGCAGCACGGCGGCCTGAGCGGGGGCCTGCAAGGGCGCGACCGAGAAGGCTGCGGCCGTCGCCAGCGTCACGGCCATGATCCGGGCTTTCATTCCTGTCGTCCTCCTAGGTCTTGCAATGGGTGCCGCCGGTCGCCGGGCGCGGTTCTTCTGCGTGGCGGCTTCGGTCATCGGGACTGGGTCCGTGGGTCGGAGGCATCGCGCAGGGCGTCGCCGAGCAGATTGAGCGCCAGCACGGTCACCAGGATGGCCAGGCTCGGAAACACCGCGAGCCACCAGGCGTCGAGGATGTTCTCGAAGCCCTCGCGGATCATGCTGCCCCAGGTCGCGGTGGGCGGGGGAACGCCGAGCCCGATGAAGCTGAGGGACGCCTCCGTGCGGATCGCCGACGCCAGCCAGAGCGAGCTCATCACGACCACGTCCGACATCATGTTCGGCAGGATATGGCGCGTCATGATCCGGACCGGTCCGCAGCCATAGGAGCGGCAGGCCTCGACGAAATCGCGCTCGCGCAGCGAGATGGTCGGAGCCCGCGCGACCCGGGCAAAGGGCGCGATCTCGGTGACCGCGATCGCGATGATCAGGTTTTCCAGGCTGGCGCCCAGCATGGCGGCGATCATCAGGCCAAGCAGCAGGGTCGGGAAGGCGAGCATGACATCGAGCACGCCCATCACGATCTGATCGAACAGGCCGCCGATATAGCCGGAAATCACGCCGATCGTCGTCCCGACCAGCATGGCGACCAGGATCGCGGCGAAGCCGACGAAGAGCGAGACCCTTGCCCCGTAGATCAGGCGGGACAGGACATCGCGGCCAAAGCTGTCGGTGCCGAGCCAGTATTCGGCGGAGGGCGGTTCGAGGCGGGCGGCGATGTTCTGTTCGAGCGGGTCGTAGGGCGCGAGCCAGGGGGCGAGCAGCGCGACCAGGACGATCAGCGCCAGCAGGGCGAGCCCGATCCAGGCCAGCCTGTTCTGCGAGAGCGCCAGCCACAGGCGGCCGGGCCTGCTTTCCAGGGAAGGAGCCGCAGCGGCGCTCATGAGTATTTCACCCTGGGATCGACGAGGCCATAGGCCAGGTCCGTCAGCGTGTTCACGGCGATGACGCAGATGGCGAAGATGATCATCAGCCCCTGAAGCAGCGTGTAGTCGCGCGAGTGGAGAGCGCCGAGGATCAGCTTCCCCAGCCCGGGGCGGTTGAAGATGATCTCGGTCAGGACMGAATTGCCGATCAGGGTGCCGAAATAGAGACCGACCACGGTGATGATCGGGATCAGGCTGTTGCGCAGCGCGTGCCGGGCGACGAGCCGGACCGGGCCGACTCCTTTGGCGCGGGCGGTGCGGATGTAATCCTCGGTGAGGACACCCAGCATCGCAGCGCGCGTCACCCGCATGACATAGGCGGTCATGATCAACCCGAGATTGAGCGCCGGCAGCGCCAGGCCCCGCAGGTGCTCGGCGAAGCTCTGACGGCCGCCGGAACCGCCGAGCACGGGGAACCAGCCGAGCTGGATCGCGAATACGATCAGCATCAGGATGCCGGAGACGAAGGCGGGAAAGGACAGGCCGATCAGCGAGACGACGCGTGAGACGTAGTCGAGCCAGCCGTTGCGGCTCAGTGCCGCCGCCACGCCCAGAGGCAGGCCGAAGAGGAGGCCGATCACGATCGCGGCTGCCGTCAGCTCGATCGTCGACGGCAGCACCTGCCTGACTTCCTCGATGACGCTGCGACCGCTGCTCAACGACTGGCCGAGATCGCCGCGGGCGACGTTAAGCAGGAACGAGACGTATTGGACGTAGACCGGCTGGTCGAGACCGAGCTTCGCCCGGAGCGCGGCGAGCGAGGCCGCACTGGCCTGGTCGCCGAGAACGACCTGCGCGGCATCGCCGGGAACCATCCGGACGAGGACGAAGATCGCCGTCAACATGACCARCAACGTCGGGATGGCGAACAGCAGGCGCCTGAGGACGAAGCCCGTCATGGCGATGGATCGATCTCGGTCGAAGGCTGCGACCTGGTGGAAAACAGCGGTCCGCGCCCCGGTCGCGAGAGCAAGGCCACGTCTTGAATCGCTCCGATGGTGCCCGGAAAATGCATGAGGCTTAGCGGCCCGGCCCATCGGGAAGAACACGCCCTTGGCGCATGCCCGTTCGTGATCAGCGGTTCCAAAATCGATCCATACCTGAGCTTGCACCGTGTCAGCGAACTTTGGAGGGGAGTCGATTATTCGTCAAAGTCGTTTTTCTGCCYAAGCCATTCTGCAAAGCTATGGCATCCGCGCGGTGTCTTCTGCCTTGGCGGCCACTCTCCACATCAGCCGGATCGTGATTCAGCGTGTCCGGCCGGGCCACAGTGGAACCCGGCCATCCCCGTTCGATTGCCAAGCGCGAATCGACGACATGTGGCAGATTGGGACGGCTTCTTCCGCCGACCAGGATTTTTGGCTCCGTTTCCATGACCCGCGACATCGCTGCGCGACGGCATCGCATCATCCTCGACAGTCTCGAACGACAGGAATCGATCAGCGTCGAGGAACTGGCCCTGTCGCTCGACGTCTCCCGCGAGACGATCCGGCGCGACCTCAAGGCCTTGTCGGCCGAGGGGCTGCTCGCTGTCGTTCATGGCGGAGCGATCCGGGCCGAGCGTTCGGAAGCCTCCTTCGCCAGCCGCCGGACCGTGAACCGCACGGGCAAGGACCTGATCGCCATGCTCGCCGCCTCCATGCTGGGCGACGGCATGACCATTCTGCTCGATTCCGGCACCACGACCGAGGCCGTGGTGCGCGCGCTGGCGCGGTCGGACCGGAAGCGGCTGGTCGTGCATACCACGTCGCTCGAGAATGCGCGGCTGGCCAGCCGGCTGCCGGGCGCCCGCGTCTTCCTGATCGGTGGCGAATTCGACCCCAACGAGGATGCGACCTCGGGCACGGAGGCCCTGCGGGCGATCGGGCGCCTTTCGGCGGATGTCTCCTTCGTCAGCGTCGGCGGCGTCGACACGGAAGGGCGGCTGACCGACTACACGCGCGCCGGAGCAGCCATCCGAAGCGCTCTCCTGAACGCGGCGGAGCAAGGCTTCCTGATGGCCGACAGCAGCAAGTTCGGCCTTGTCCTTCCCAGCCGGATCGGCGGCGACGAAACCTGCGCGGGACTGCTGGTCGACCGGCTTCCGCCGGACCCGATCGCCGCGAACCTCACCAGGAACGGAGTGCGTCTGCTCGTTTCCTGATTTTGCCCGTTTTGTGGTTTTTTGTTGTTTTGTGGATTTTGCCTGCTAGGCTGCCTCCATCGCGGAGGCGCTCATGTCCATTCCCACCCACTCTCGTGTCGTCATCATCGGCGGCGGTATTGTCGGCTGCTCCGTCGCCTATCATCTGACCAAGCTCGGCTGGCGCGATGTGCTCCTGCTTGAGCAGGGGCGCCTGTCCTCGGGCACCACCTGGCACGCGGCCGGCCTGGTCGGGCAGCTGCGTAGCCAGTCGAGCATGACGCGCCTGATCCGCTATTCCACCGAGCTCTACGCGTCGCTGGAGCAGGAGACCGAGCTCGCCACCGGCTGGAAACGCTGCGGCTCGGTTTCGGTCGCTCGCACGCCCGAACGCATGACACAGCTGCGCCGGACCATTTCGGCGGCGCGCGCTCAAGGGGTGGAGATCGAGGAGCTGAGCCCGAAGGAGGCCGGCGAGAAATGGCCGGTGATGCGCACCGACGATCTCGTCGGCGGCGTCTGGCTCCCCGGCGACGGCAAGGCGAACCCGTCCGACATCACCCAGGCGCTGGCGCGCGGCGCCCGTAGCCGCGGCGCAATCGTGCGCGAGGGGATCCGCGTCACCGGCATCGAGACTGAGAAGGGCCGGGTGAGGGCGGTGCAGACCGATCAGGGCCGGGTCGAATGCGAGGTCCTGGTGATCTGCGCGGGCCAATGGTCACGCGCGGTCGGGCAGATGTGCGGCGTGTCGGTGCCACTGCATTCGGCCGAGCACATGTACATCGTCACCGGCAAGATCGAGGGCGTGACGCCGGACCTGCCGGTGATGCGCGATCCCGATGGCTACACCTACTACAAGGAGGAGGTCGGCGGCCTGGTGATGGGCGGCTTCGAGCCCGACGCGAAACCCTGGGGCATGGACGGCATCCCCTATCCGTTCGAGTTCCAGCTCCTGCCCGATGACTGGGACCAGTTCGCCATCCTGATGGAAAACGCGCTGCAGCGCGTGCCGGCCCTGGAGACGGCCGAGATCAAGACCTTCCTCAACGGTCCCGAGAGCTTCACGCCGGACAACAATTTCCTTCTGGGCGAGGCTCCGGAAGTGGCGGGTGTCTATATCGGCGCCGGCTTCAACTCGATGGGGATCGCCTCTGCCGGCGGCGCCGGCAGCGCGCTGGCCGAATGGATCGTCGCGGGCGAGGCCACGAGCGATCTCTGGCCCGTCGACATTCGCCGCTTCGCGAGGTTCAACAACAATCCGGCCTGGCTGAAGGATCGCATCAAGGACACGCTTGGCCTTCACTACGCCATGCCCTGGCCGAACCGCGAACTCGATACCGCAAGGCCCTTCCGMCGCTCGCCGCTCTATGAGCGCCTGGCCGCCAAACAGGCTGTCTTCGGCTCCAAGATGGGGTGGGAACGCGCGAATTATTTCGCCCGCACCGAGGATGAGCGCAGGATCAGCTATTCCTTCGGGCAGCAGAACTGGTTCGAAACGGTCGCCGCGGAGCATCGAGCCTGCCGCGAGACGGCGGGGCTTGTGGACATGAGCAGCTTCGCCAAATTCCTGCTGCAGGGTCCGCAGGCCGAAGCGGCCTTGCAGCGCCTCTCCGCCAACGATGTCGCGGTTCCGGTGGGCAGCTCGGTCTACACGGCCTTGCTCAACGCGCGCGGCACCTTCGAAAGCGACCTGACGGCCGCCCGCATCGCGCCCGACACCTACCTGCTCCTGACCGGCACCGCCCAGGCGACGCGCGACGCGCACTGGATCAGGCGCCAGCTTCCGGAGGGAGCGACGCTGACGGACGTGACATCGGCCTATGCCGTGCTCTCGCTGGCCGGCCCGAAGGTCGTCGAGATCCTCGCTCGCGTCTCGCCCGTCTCCTTCGATCCCGTCGATTTCCCCGCCAACGCGATCCGGCAGATCACCATCGGCTATGCCACGACCTGGGCTTGCCGCCGCTCCTATCTGGGGGAGGGCTTCGAACTCTACGTGCCCGCGGAATTCGCAGCCGCGATCTACGATATGCTGCACGAGGCCGGAGCCGCTCTCGGTCTCGTCGATGTCGGATACTACGCGGTCGACTCGCTGCGCATCGAGAAGGGCTTCCGCGCCTGGGGACGCGAGCTGACGCCCGACGTCAATCCCTACGAGGCTGGCCTCGGCTTCGCCGTGAAGCTGAACAAGGGCGATTTCATCGGCCGCGACGCCCTCACCATTGCCCGCGCGGCGCCGCGCACCAAGCGGCTGGTCGCGCTTGTCGGCCCCCGTCCGAACGGTCAGATGGCCTGGGGCGGCGAGGCGATCCTGGCCGATGGCAGGCCGGTCGGCGAGATCACCTCCGCGGCCTTCGGCGCAACCCTCGGCGGAATCGTCGCGCTCGGCTGGGCTGAAAGCCACGAGCCGATCGACCAGGCCTGGCTCGATGCGCGCAACTGGACGATCGATCTCGCGGGCACGGCGATCCCCGTCACGGCGAGCCTCGCCGCACCGCTCGACCGCGGGCAGGCGCGCGGAGCCTGAGGGGATGACCGATCTCACGCCGCTCGCCCCCGCCATTCCCAGGGATATCGTCCTGCGCAAGCCCGCCCGTGTCCTCAACCTCGCCTGCGAGGACCGGCCGGGAATCGTGCATGCCGTCAGCGGCGTGCTCTACCGGCACGGCTGCAACATCCTGGAAAGCGCGCAGTTCAGCGATCCGCGCGACGGCCGCTTCTTCATGCGCGTTGCCTTCGCCGCCGGCGACCGCTTCGACGTCACGGCGTTCCGGCGTGAGTTCGACGGCGTGGCCGGCACCTTTCAGATGAGCTGGGACGCGGTCGATACGGCCCGTCCGGCCCGCGTCCTGCTGATGGTGTCACGCTTCGGCCATTGCCTGAACGATCTGCTCTTCCGCCAGGCGACGGGGAACCTCAACATCACGATTCCCGCGATCGTCTCGAACCATCGGGATTTCGAGCCGCTGGCGCAGAATTACGGCATCCCGTTCCACTATCTGCCGGTCACGGCGGAGACCAAGGCGGAGCAGGAGGCAAGGCTGCTGGAGTTGGTTGCGCAGACCGATGCGTCGCTGGTCGTGCTCGCCCGCTATATGCAGGTGCTCTCCAACGATCTCTGCCGTGCGCTCGACGGGCGGGCGATCAACATCCACCATTCCTTCCTGCCGAGCTTCAAGGGCGCCAGGCCCTACCATCAGGCCTATGATCGCGGCGTGAAGCTGATCGGCGCGACGGCCCATTACGTCACCCCGGATCTCGACGAAGGCCCGATCATCGACCAGGACGTCGCGCGCGCCGATCATTCGCTGGCTCCCGACGATCTCGTCAGCGTCGGGCGCGACATCGAGGCGGTCGTCCTGGCGCGTGCGCTGCGCCTGCATATCGAGCGGCGGGTGATGCTGGCCGGCCGGCGGACCGTCATTTTTCGCTAGAGCGTCGGCCCGAAAGGTGGATTGCGGTTTTCGGGGCAAAGCCGATGCAAAGACAAAGGGTTAGATCATCGGGCTGGATACGATGTCCGGTCCGATGATCTAGTGCGTTTCCGGTGAAAATCGGATTCACCTGCAATCCCTTAGCCCTTTGTCTTCACGCAATTCCGGAGGCAAAGCCGCGACGCAGTCTTGCTGGCATTGCTCCAGGAGCCCCCCATCACGCCCGTTCCGGGCGTCGGCGGTCCGGTAACGGTCACCATGCTGCTGGTGAACACGGTGGAGTGCGGGAGYAGGATGATTTCATCGCACCCGAAGAGTGGGCAAGCCGCAAGTGCGCTCACTCGGCCGCCCGCATCAGGCGGCTTCCCATCAGGGCTCCCCGCTGTTCGAGAAGTCCGTGCACGGTGGCGGCGATATGGGCGTCGATGCGCTTCAGATCGCGCGCGATATCAAGCTGGAGCGCGCTGACGATCACCGCTTCGCGGCTGCCGGTGCGCATCTCGGCGAGATGGGCCTCGATCGCTTCCCGCTCCAGTTCGCGGAAGGTTTCCTTCTCGCGCACGATCCGGCGCGCGGTGGCTTCGTCCTGCGAGATGAAGACCGTGAGCGCCAGGCGCAGGTGATCCCGCAACCGGTCATGGGTATCGGCGATGCGGGCAAGCGCGTCCTCGGGCAACCGGCGCTGGTCGCGGATGCGCTTGCCGGCCATCTGCATCAGGTTCTTCTCGATGATGTCGCCGATATGCTCGAGATTGATCGCCAATGTCAGCACCTCCGAGAGCCGGTGCTCGTCGGATCGCGACAGCGTCTCATGCGCGATCGCGCCGACATAGAGCTGGATCTGGTTATAGAGGTTGTCGAGCACGTCGTCGGCACGGCTGACCTCGGCCACCCGGGCCGGATCGTCGCCCTCGAACGCCATCAGCGACGTCTTCAGCATCCCGTCGACGACATCGGCCATATGCAGCACCTCGCGGGTCGCATTGGCGAGCGCGAGCGTCGGCGTCGTGAGCGCTGCGGTGTCGAGATAACGCGGACGCGAGGGGTCGGCTTCCGGCGCGGGATCGGGCAGCAGGCGTGTCAGAATGCCCGCGAAAGCCGGCAGCGGGACAAGGAAGAGCACAGCCATCACGATGTTGAAGGCAAGGTGGAACAGCGCCGCCGATTGCGCCGGATGGCTCGCGAACCGCTCCACGACCGGTGTCAGCACGGGCAGAAGCAACAGGCCGGCCGTGCAGCCCAGGATGCGGTTGGCGAGGTTGCCCACCGGCACGCGCCTGGCCGCGGCATTCCCGTTCATGGCCTGAACCAGGGGATTGAGCGCCGTGCCGAGATTGCAGCCCATCACCATCGCCAGCATGGTCTGGGTTCCCACGACCCCGGTCGCGGCAAGGCTCATCACGACCAGAATCGCCGCAAGCGAGGAATGGGCGGCAAAGCTGAGCACCGCGGCCAGGAGCAGGGCGATCAGCGGATCGCCCGAGAGCGCGCCGAGAACCGCGCGCAGCACCTGCGAGTGCTCGACCGGCGCCATGGTGGCCTGCATCAGGCGAAGCGACAGCAGCATCAGGCCCAGCCCGAACAGCGCCTTCGCCATTTCATTGGCGGCCAACCGGCCGAAGCGGCGCATGCCGAGATAGCCGACGAGGAGCAGGAGCGGCACCATCATGCTGGTGTCGAAGCCGACGAACTGGACGATCAGCGTCGTCCCGACATTGGCGCCGAGCATCATCGCCAGGGCCRGCGCCAGCGCGATCAAACCGGCGCCGGAGAACGAGGCGATCATCATCGCGGTCGCCGTGCTGGATTGCAGGCCGGCCGTCACCATGAGACCCGCGCCGAAGGCCCGCCAGCGACTGTCGAGACCTGTCGCCAGCAACGCGCGCAAGCGGCTGCCGAAGGCGGCCGAAACGCCTGCCGTCACCAGCTGCACGCTCCAGAGCAGCAGGGCGACCTCGCCGGCGAGCGCAAGCAGGATCTGGGTTGGCGTCTGCGCTGCCATGATCACGTTCTCCCGCGCGCCGCTAAACCATCGGCCCAAAAAGTGGATTGCAGTTTTCGGGAAGGCCGATGCGAACACAGAAAGGCTGGATCATCGGCCCGAAAAGTGGATTGCGGTTTTCGGGAAAGCCGATGCGCCACAGAAGGCTGGATCATCGGACCGGATACGATATCCGGCCCGATGATCTAGCGTTGCCGCCAGTGCTGCAGGCGGCCGAAGACCAGGCGGTCGAGGCCGGCATGGGCGAGTTTCACGGCAATGGCCGTGAACATGATGATGCTTGCCATGCCCGCCGCCGACGCCATGGCGCCGGCCTCATCCATATGGACGATCGCGATCGAGGCGAGCTTGGTGTCGGCGCCATAGAGGAAGATCACGGCGGAGACCGTGGTCAATGCGTTGACGAAGACATAGACCGCGATGTCGAGGATAGCCGGCATGCAGATCGGCGCCGTCACCCGGCGGAACGTCGACCAGAACGGCACCTTGAGCGAGGCGGAAACCGACTCGAACTCGCTGTCGAGCTGCTTCAGGCTCGTCAGCGCCGTGATGTGCCCGACCGTGTAGAAATGGGCGATGGTGTTGATCACGAGGATCGTCAGCGTCCCGTACAGGAAGCCGAGCGGATTCCAGCCCGCATTGAAGAAGAAGACATAGCCCAGGCCGAGCACCAGGCCGGGCACGGCCATCGGCAGCATGGCCAGGAACTGGGCGAAGGCGCGCAGCCGCGGGTAGAGCTTCACCTTCTCGATCAGATAGGCGCCGGTGAAGATCAGTGCCGTGCCGATCACCGCCGTCAGGGACGCGAGCAGCAACGAGTTGGCATAGGTCTTCCAGCCATCCGGCTCGACCGCGGCGAAGTTGTAATTGCTCAAGGTCAGGGACAGGTTGTAGGGCCAATACTTGACGAAGGAGCCCCAGAAGGCGATCGCGTAGGGGCTGACGATCGCGAAGGCGATCACGCCGACGAAGCCGAGCAGGGCGAGATCGCGGCGCCGGTCAGGGCGCGGCACGTAGGGAACGGCGCGGGCCGAGAGCATGGCGCCCTGGCGCCGCTGCACCACGCGGTCGACGAAGAAGGCCAGCACCGCCGGCACCAGCAGGATGATGCCGACCACGGCGCCCATCGGGAAATTCTGCTGGCCGACGACCTGCTTGTAGGCGTCGGTCGCCAGCACGTTGAACTGCCCGCCGATCACCTTGGGAATGCCGAAATCGGTGATGACCAGCGTGAAGACGACGAAGACGGCGCTGATCACGCCGTAGCGTGCGCCGGGAAGGGTGATCGTCCGGAAAATGCGCCAGCGCGAGGTGCCCATCGCGTCGGCCGCTTCGCGCAGCCGGCCGTCCGAAAGGGCGAGCGCCGTGACGAGGATCAGCATGGCGTGCGGAAAGCTGTATAGCGTCTCCGCCGCGATGATGCCGACCGGGCCGTAGAGCKAGGCGCCCATCATCCAGGACTTGAGCAGCCCCTGGTTGCCGAAGACATAGATCAGCGCGAGGCCCGACAGCAGGGACGGCGCGAAGACAKGGATCATCGCCGCCGCATAGAAGACGCCCTTGGCGGGAATGCAGCTGCGGCGCAGCGCATAGGCGTAGAGGAAGGCGAGGGGCACCACGATGACCGTGGTCGCACTGGCGACCGCGAGGCTGTTGAGCAGCGAAAAGAACAGCGTCGGCGTCGTCGCATAGCTGACGAAATTTGCCAGGCCGACGAAGTTCCCGTGCGTATCCTCGAGACTCTTGGAGAGCAGCGCCCAGAGCGGCAGGGCGATGATCAGGACCAGGACCGCGCAGAGCGCGACGATCAGGACCCCGGCGACATGGCGCTCGCTGATCCGCACCGGCGATACCTTCACGGACGCATCGATCATCGTCAGCCGTGGTGCGAGGTCGCTCATCGTGCGCCCCCCGCAAAGACATGCAGGGCCTCGGGCGGAAAAGCGACGGTGCAGACCTGTCCCGCCGTGATGCCGAGATCGCGCATCGCATTGGTCGAGAAATCGGCCGCGATCCGGGTCGAACGGGAGCTGGTCGGCTCGAGATGCGCCCGGCAATAGGAGCCGAGGAAAGCGAGATCCCCGATCCGCGCCTCGAATCGGTTKGGCGTATCCTCACCGATGCTGCGGGTGCGAACCTCCTCCGGTCGCATGGCCAGCCGCACCGGCGTCCCCACGGCGAAGGGGGTGGCATTGGCGACGAGCAGGTCGAGCTCGTCGACACGGACCCGGCCCGGCCCGGTCACGATCGCATCCATGAAGGTCATGTGCCCGACGAAGTCGGCGACGAAGGGCGTGGCGGGGCGCCGGTAGATCTCTTCGGGCGTGCCGACCTGCTCGACTTCACCGTCCCGCATCACGACGATGCGGTCTGCCATCGCGAGCGCCTCCTCCTGGTCATGCGTCACCATGATCGTGGTCACGCCGAGCCGCTGCTGCAGCGAGCGCATTTCGTCGCGCAGGCGCACCCGTACCTTGGCGTCGAGGGCCGAAAGCGGCTCGTCGAGCAGCAGCAGCTCCGGCGAGGTGGCAAGCGCGCGCGCCAGCGCCACGCGCTGCTGCTGCCCGCCCGAAAGCTGGAGCGGATATTTCTTGCCCTGCTCGGGCAGGCCGACGAGCGTCAGCAGCTCCTCGACGCGGCGCGCGATCTMGGCAGACGAGCGACGCCGGTTGACGAGGCCGTAGCCGATATTGTCGGTGACGGTGAGATTGGGGAAGAGCGCGTAGGACTGGAAGACGATCCCGAAGTCGCGCTCCGACGGGCTGGCCCGCGACACGTCGCGCCCGCCCATGAGGATGGTGCCGCCATCCTGCTGGTCGAGGCCGGCGATGGCCCGCAGCAATGTCGTCTTGCCGCAGCCCGACGGTCCGAGAAAGCAGACGAACTCGCCGCGGCGGATGTCGAGATCGATATCGTGCAACGCCCGGAACGCGCCGTAATTCTTGGCGAGGTCGCGGATCGAGAGAAACGGGGGCGCAGTCGTGGACATGATGCCGACCTTCATCTGAACAGGCAGTGATCAGGCTCGCCGGCAACGGCGAGGCCGCACTCTTGCGTGGTGCACGGACTTGCTTCGTGAACGGACTTGCGTCTTGCACAGACCACGCCGCCGGCCGCTCGCGCGGGCCGGCGGCGTGGCAAAGGCTCAGTTCTTCGGCGCCGACTTCGACTCGTAGCGCTTCGACCATTCGGCGAGCACGCGCTCGCGATTATCGGCCATCCAGCTGAGGTCGTTCTTGATCATCCCCGCTTCGGCATTGACGGGATAGTTGGCCGGCTTGTTCTCGACACCCGGCGCAGCCACGATGGCGTAGGTCTGCGAGTAGAGCTCGTTCGCCGCCTTGGTCGTCGACCAGTCGGCGATCTTCTTGGAGACGGCGAGGTTCTTGCTGCCCTTGACGATGGCGCTGGCTTCCATTTCCCAGCCCACGCCCTCCTTCGGAATCACGACCTCGATCGGTGCGCCCTTGGTTTTCTCGGACGCGCCGCGCATGTCGAGCGCCAGACCGATGGTGCGCTCGCCGCGGGCTGCCTGGACGCAAGGGGCGGAACCGGAATGGAGATAGGCGCCGATATTCTCGTGCAGCCCGTCCATGAACTTCCAGCCTTCGGCTTCGCCCATGCTCTGCAGCCAGCCGGCGACCATCAGATAGCCGGTGCCGGAGGAGGCCGGATGGGGCATCACGATCTTGCCCTTGAACGCCGGGTTGAGCAGGTCCTTCCACGAGGCCGGCACGGGCACGCCCTTGGCCTCGGCCGTATTGTAGCACACGACGCCGAGATAGGCGTCCATGCCGGTCCAAGTATAGGGGCTGTTGGGATCGCGGAAGACCGGCTTCAGCGCATCGGCGCCGGCCGGCTTGTAGGTTTCCAGCAGCCCGGCCTTCTCGAACATCAGCAGGCTGGACGCCGCGAGCCCCATCACCATATCAGCCCGCGGATTGTCCTTTTCGGCCAGGAAGCGGGCGGTGATGACGCCGGTGGAGTCGCGGACCCAGACCACCTCTGCGTCCGGCACGGCCTTCTCGATCGAGGCCTTGAACGGTCCGAGCTGGTCGTTCTCCAGTGCTGTGTAGATCGTTACCTTCGTCTTCTGCGCCAGGGCGACGCCGGGCAGTGCKAGCGCGAATGCCCCGATGACGCAGGAAGCAAGCCAGTTCTTCATCTTCTCATCCCCTCGTGGTGATCGATTAGAGCGCTCTTTCGGCGTTTTCCCCTGAGATCGTAAAACACAGGCGGATCGCTCCGCCTGTGCTGGTCTTCTTCGTCATGCGGTCCAGGGCAGGGACCAKGTCTTGACGTTGGTGAAGCTCTTCATGGCTTCGACGACGCCCTCCTTGTAGCCGAGGCCTGAATCCTTGATGCCGCCGAAKGGCGACATCTCGATGCGGTAGCCGGGAACCTCCCAGAGGTTGACGGTGCCGACCTCGAGYTCCGCGACRAAGCGCTGGATGTAGTCGAAGCGGTTGGTGCAGACGCCCGAGGACAGGCCATAGGCCGTCGARTTCGAGATCCGGATCACCTCGGCGATATCGTTCGGCACGCGGATGATCGGGATCACCGGGCCGAAGGTTTCCTCATGCACSAGCTCGCAGGYGTAGGGGATGCGGTCGACCACGGTCGGRTGGAAGAGCGCRCCCTCGGCCCGCTGGCCGTAGAGCACTTCGGCGCCTTGCGTCACGGCGTCGTCGACGCGGSCCTGGAAGAGCGCGGCCGAGCGGGCGTTGATGACGGTGCCGACATCGGTTGCCGGATCCATCGGGTTGCCGCATTTCAGCGTCTTCGCCTTCTCGACGACCAGTTTGGCGAAGGCGTCGGCGACGCTCTCGACCACCAGGATGCGCTTCACCGCGGTGCAGCGCTGGCCGGARTTCTTGGTCGCACCAGTGACCGCRAGCTCGGCCGCCTTGTCGAGGTCGGCATCCTCCATGACGATCAGCGGGTCGTTGCCGCCGAGTTCGAGCACGATGCGCTTGTAGCCGGCGGTATTGGCGATGTGCTTGCCGACCCGGACCGAGCCGGTGAAGGTCACCAGATCCGCATCGGGATCGGTGATCATCGCATCGCCCATGGTCGAGGGRTTGCCGGTGACGACCGAGAGCATCTCGGGCGGCAGGCCGGCCTCGTAGAGCACGTCGGCSAGYGCSAGCGCGGTCAGCGGCGTCAGCTCGGTCGGCTTCAGCACGAGGCGGTTATTGGTGGCGATCGCCGGCGCCAGCTTGTGGCTGACCATGTTGAGCGGGTGGTTGAACGGCGTGATCGCCGAGATCACSCCGAGCAAGGGCTGGCGCGTCGTGAAGATCTTGCGYGCCTTGCCGTTCGGCGAGATGTCGCAGGAGAACATCTCGCCATCATCCTTGATGGTGAGCTGGGCCGCAAAGGACCAGACGTCATAGGCCCGGCTCGCCTCATAGAGCGAATCCTTCCAGCACAGCCCGGCTTCGGCCGTGATCAGCCGGGCGAACTCGTCCTTGCGGTCGCGCAGCARCTCGGCCGTCTTCTGCAGGATCTGCTGGCGCTCATAGCGGGTCAGTGTCGGCTTGAAGGCGCGCGCCTTGGCGAAGGCCTCGCGGACATGCTCGGGCCGCGCCGCCGGCACCAGGCCGACGACGGAATTGTCGTAGGGATTGCGGACCTCGACCATGTCGTCGGTCGAGACGAGCTTGCCGGCGATCCGCATCGTCTCGCGGCGGGGTGTCGGGCTGAAGGGAGCGTTCATCACCAGGTCCTCACGCCGCGACGCAATTCAGGGCGACGTCAAAGACGTCGAAATTGCGCAATGGCCCCTGCGGCCAGTCGACGGCGCGGTTGACCAGCATCGGCACAAGCTGCTCGGTCAGGCCGCCATGCGAGCGCAACGGCTCGGTCAAACCCGCCAGGTCGTGCCGCGCGGCGCTGGTCCCGAGCACCTTGTGGCGGGTCGAGATCACCACGATGTCGCCGATCCGGTCGGCCGGGAGCGAGAAGCGGGCGCAGGCAGCGCCGCTGTCCAGCACGACCTCCACGCCGTTGGTGGCTGCGAGCTCGGCGATGAGCGCCCGGCCGTCCGTTCCCTCCGACAGATAGATGGTAGCGAAGGAGCCGAGCGCGCCGTGATGGGCGACATAGGGGTCGGTGATCGGCAGGATCACGCGCGCCTGGCCGGCGCCGCATCGCGCGTCGACCCAATCCTGGAGATAGAGCACATCGGGCTCGCCCGAGGCGAGGTGCTTATCGTTCATGCCGTGATCGGCGGTGAGCGCCAGCACGCAGCCGAGCGCATCGAGTTCGCCGATATAGCGATCCATCATCGCATAGAAGGCGTTGGCTACCTCGCTGTCCGGTGCGGCCTTGTGCTGGATATAGTCGGTCGTCGAGAGATACATGACGTCCGGCCGGAACGTCCTGATCAGCTTCACGCCCGCTGCGAAGACGAACTCCGAGAGATCGGCCGAGTAGACCTCCGGCAGGGGCTTGCCGACGAAGGAGAGCAAGTTCTCGATGCCGTTCTCGGCCAGCGTCGCCTTGTCGGCCTTTTCCGAGGAGAAGGCGATCGAGYGGCCGCTCTTCGGATCCAGGCCCTTGCCGAGCAGGGTGCGAAGCTTGTCCTTGGCGGTGACGACGGCAACCTTGGCGCCGGCCTCCTCAAAGGCCTGCATGATGGTGCCGGTGCGCATGAAGCGCACATCGTTCATCATCACCTCTTCGCCGGCCGCCCGATCGTAGAAATAGTTGCCCGCGATGCCGTGGACTGCCGGCGGCTGTCCGGTGATGATCGAGATGTTGTTCGGATTGGTGAAGCTCGGGATCACCGAGCGCGCCAGCCGGTAGGAGCCGGCGCGCAGCAGGCGGTCGAGATTGGGCGCCAGTCCCCTGGCGATGGCCGCCTCGATATAGCCGGGCTCGGAGCCGTCGATGCAGACCACGACGGTCGGAACCTCCGGCAGGCGATAGCTGCGGCCATTGGCGGCCACGATGTTAGGGGCTCGCGTGAGCATGGGTCTTCCTTTCGAGAAGCGGACTTGGCGCTTCAGCGACATGGGCTGGTCGAGGCAGGGGGGAGCGCGGGCGGCCCGCGCCGGGAAGGTCAGTTGACCGTGGCGAGGGGCGCCACGGTCGAAGGGCGTTAGCGGATCATGGCCCGGACACGCGATGAGATGAGATCGGCCGCAAGCACCATCGCCAGGATCATCAGGATGCAGGTCGCGGTATCCTGGTACTTGAAGAGCTTCATGGAGGAGACGAGCTCGAAGCCGATGCCGCCGGCGCCCACCATGCCGAGCACGGTCGACTGCCGGACATTGGTTTCCAGYCGGTAGAACACCGTGCCCAGCCAGGTCGGCAGCACCTGCGGCAGGACGCCGAAGAAGAAGGTCTGGAAGGGCCCGACGCCGGCCGAGCGGAAAGCCTCCAGCGGTCCCTCGTCGATATCTTCCATCGCCTCGGCGAAGAACTTGCCGAGCATGCCGGCCCCGTGGATCGCAAGGGCCAGAACGCCCGCGAAGGGGCCAAGGCCGATGGCGGCGACGAAGATCAGCGCCAGGATGATCTCGTTGATGCCGCGCATGCAGTTCAGCACCTGGCGCGTGGCGTGATAGACGACCGGGCTCGGGCTTAGATTACGGGCCGCAAAGAAGCAGATCGGCAGCGCGATGACGACKCCGAGCAGCGTGCCCCAGACCGCGACCYGCAGGCTCTCCAGCGCCGGCTTCCAGAGTCGATCCAGAAAATCCGGGTTGGGCGGCATCATGCGGACCAGGAAATCCCACATATAAGGGATGCCGTTCCACAGGTTGCTGGCATTGATCTGCGAACCGAGCGCGGCCCACCACAGGAAGACGACGATCGCGAGCGACAGGGCGCTGACGCCCCACCAGCCGAAACGGCCCTGCGGCGGACGAAGGACGAGTTGCAATGTACCGAATGACATGATCGGGCTCCCCGTCGCGTTCAGGCTGTTGCGGTGGCGATGAGCGGCGTCAGCACCGGCTGAGCCAGCGCGCGCGGCTTCAGGACGCGGCTGATGCCGGGGTCTTCCAGGCCGGGATAGATCTGGTGGACGATCTCGGAGGTCAGCTGGTCCGGCGTGTCGTCGAAGATCACCCGGCCGCCGCTGAGCCCGACGATGCGCTCACCGAACTCGACGGCATAGTCGACCTGGTGCAGGTTGCAGATCACGGCGATGCCTTCTTCCTTGCAGATCGCCTTGAGGTATCCGAGCACGACGCGCGACGTTTTCGGATCGAGGCTCGCCACCGGTTCGTCGCACAGGATCACGGACGGCTGCTGGGCCAGCGCCCGGGCGATGCCGACCCGCTGCTGCTCGCCGCCGGAGAGCTGGTCGCCGCGCGCATTGGCCTTGTGCGCCAGCTCGACCCGCGTCAGGCATTCCATCGCGATATCGACATCGCGCCTGGGAAAGAGCTGCAGCATCGACAGGAAGGAGGACAGCCCGGCCATGCGGCCGACGAGCACGTTCTTCAGCACCGAGAGGCGCTTCACCAGATTGTGGTGCTGGAAGATCATGGCGACGGGCCGCTCGCCGCGCACGCTGCGCTTGGCATCGAAGACGGTKCCGTCGATCAGCGTCCGCCCCGCATCGGGCTGGGCGAGCCCGTTGATGCAGCGCAGCAGGGTCGACTTGCCGGCGCCGCTGGGGCCGAGCACGACCAGGAACTCGCCCGCTCTCACGGTCAGGTCGATGCCCTGCAGCACCGGCCGACCGACATAGGACTTCTTCAGTCCTTCGATCTTGATCATCTCGGATCCTCCGCGGAACCGCGCCAGGCGCGGCTACTTCATCTTGGCCAGATCGAGATTCAGCACCTTCGCTGTGTCCCGGATGATGTCGTAGGCCTGGTCATTGGTCTCGACGAAGCGGTTGAGCTTGCCCTGATCGGCCCAGGTGATGTCCCTGATGTTCAGGAAGGCGGTCCTGATCTGCTTCTTCAGGTCGTCGGGCAGGTTCTTGCGCCAGCAGGTCGGCGATTCCGGGATCGGGTCGGAGCGCCAGACGACCTGGATGTCGGCGGGGTCGATCAGCTTCTTCTGGACCGCGGCGTCGAAGATGCGGTCGGCGATCGTCGCGGCATCGACGCGCTTGTTGGCGACGGCGAGCGCATTGGCATCGTGCGAGCCGGTGAAGAGCACGCGGCCGAAATCCTTCTCTGGATCGAAGCCGAGCTTCATCAGCCCGGCCTTCGGGAAGAGGTGGCCGGAGGTGGAGGAGGGATCGACGAAGGCGAAGGTGCGGCCCTTCAGGTCCTTCACCTCCTTGATGCCGCTGTCCTTCCGCGTGATGATCTGGGCGTGATAATAGGTGCGGCCGGACTTGGCGGTTTCGGCGGTCGCGAAGGCCTCGATCGGCGCAACCGTGGTGCCGAGCACATAGGAGAACGGGCCGAGATAGGCGACCTCGACATGGCCCGAGCGCATGGCTTCGATGACGCCATTATAGTCCGAGGCGACGAAGCCCTGGACCTTGATGCCAAGGTTCTTCTCCAGGGCGTCCAGCAATTGCTGGCTCGATTCCAGCATGGCACGGGAATCCTCCGACGGGATCAGCCCGACCCTGATCAGCTTCGTCTGGGCCCGAACCAGATGCGGCATGGCCAGAACGGCCCCCGCTGCGGCAAGCGAACCCGTCAACACCTTCCGACGCGAAATGTTCATGTCATCCTCCCGAGATGATCCGGTGGTCCTTTGACCTTGCCGGTGAACCGATTACRGGCGCCGTAGCCCTGATGTGAGTGATGTTAGGCAGCTTTGGCGGCCTGTCTCCCGATGAAATTGCGACCCCGCTCACCCTCCAGCGCCTTTGCGACCAGACGGTCCCATTCGACCGGTGACACGCCATAGGCGGCCGGGTCGGTCTTGACGCCGAGCCCTTGCAGGAACAGGCCAAGCCGTTCGGCGCCGGCATCGAGATCGCTGCCGAACACCCGCCGCAGCGCGGCATCGCATTGTGGCTGCGTGCCCATGGCCCAGCGCATCACGATCGGCAGCGAGAAGGAGCAGGCGATGCCGTGGATCGTGCCGCTTTTCAGCGTGATGTCGTAGGAGATGTTATGGGCCAGCGCCGTCTTGGTGTTCGAGAAGGCGAGGCCCGCCAGCAGGCTGGCGCGCATCTGGCGCTCCCTGAGGCCGATATCGTCGAGCCGCTCCATCAGCCGCGGCAGCGTGTCGATGATCTCGCGCGCGGCCTCCACGGCGTAATTGGCCGAGACCGGGTTGCCGTTGACGTTCCAGATGCTCTCCAGCGCATGCGAGAGCGCGTCGAGCCCGGTCGCAAGCGTCAGGCCGCGCGGCGCGCCCAGCGTCAGGGCCGGGTCGAGCACTGCAGCCTCGGGATAGAGCCGGGGATGGGCGAGCGAGTATTTGCTGCCATTTGCGGCATCCCAGACGGTGGCCCAGGAGGTGACTTCGCTGYCGGTTCCCGCCGTCGTGGGAACGGCGATGATCGGGATGATGTCCGAGGCGTCGAGCGGGACCTTGTCGACGAGATGGCGGCGCACCGTCTCGAAATTGCCGCCGCTTGCCGCGAGCACCTTGGCCGCATCGATCATCGAGCCGCCGCCGAGCGCGACGATGACCTCGGCCCGCTCTGCAGAGGCGCCGAACAGGCGGCAGGATTCGACGAGGTCAGCACAATCGGGATTGGTCTCGATATTGGCGATCGTCACCACCGGCGCCCCGGCAGCCTGTGCCAGGCGCTCAGCCAGGTCGCGGAAGATTGGCTGGTCATAGGTGACGAGCGCCCAGCGCCGCTTGCCGATCAGGCCGGCGACCTCGTTGAAGAGGCCGGCGCCAAACCGAATCCTGACGGGATTCCAATAGGCCCAATGCATGCGTTCCACCCTCGTTCCGTCTCGTCTGCCGCGCTTTCCCGGCGCTGTTGGAGTGGATGCTCACAAAGGGCGACCCAATAAACAAATTGATTTTTCAGACGTGATAGATAGAAATTTGCTATGCGTTATACGCGCCTTCGCTCGTTCCATGCCGTTGCGACGGCAGGCGGCTTCAATGCCGCTGCCGCGGAGTTCAACATCAGCCAGCCGACGCTGACCGCACAGGTAGGCGCGCTCGAGGACGAGTACGGGGTCGAGCTCTTCGTCCGGAAGGGGCGACGCCGGGAACTGAGCGACGCGGGGCGACAATTGCTGGCGATTACCACCCGCCTGTTCTCCGAGGAGGACGAGGCGATCGCCTTTCTCGAGCAGTCGCGCGAACTCAGGACCGGCCGGTTGTCGATCAGCGCGGTTGGCCCCTATCACGTCACCGAGATGCTCGCGGCCTTCAACCGCGCCTATCCCGGGATCGAACTCGCCGTGAAGATCGGCAATTCGACCGAAGTTTTGGACGATCTCTTCGAGTATCGCTGCGACGTTGCCGTGCTCGCCTATCTCGACGAGGATGATCGGCTGCTCACCATTCCCTATCGCCGGCATCCGGTTGCGGTGTTCGTGCGCGAGGACCACCGGCTCGCCGGACAGGCGAGCATCGAGATTGCGGCGCTCGACGGCGAGGCGATGATCGTGCRTGAGCGCGGCTCGACGACGCGGCGGGCCTTTGAGGAGGCGCTGGCCGCGACCAGGACGAGGCCGCGCACAGTCATGGAGATCGGCAGCCGCGAGGCGATCCGCGAGGCGGTGATCCGCGGGCTCGGCATCAGCTATGTCTCGGTCGCCGAATTCGTGCCTGACCCGGCGCTCCGCCTGATCCCGATCGCGGATGCGGAGATCTACACCTACGCGCATGTCGTCATCTTGCGGAAGCGCGAGGCCAGCCGGATCGTGCGGGCCTTCCTCAACGCCGTCCGCCAGACCAAGGATATGTGATCGCTCGAACCGCTGGTGTTGGGGTGCGTTCGGGGCCGGCCCGAGCGAGAGCGCTGCGGCTACGCGGCGCGGGCCGGAGCGTGCCGGGCCGCGGTGATCAGGGCGTGCGTCATCTGCCGCAGGATCGCTGTCGCGTCGCAGGTGGACAGGATCTGCGAGCTGACGAAGGCCCCATTGATGAGCACCGAGAGCTGGGTCGCGAGCACCTCGGGATGCTTGACCCGCAGCCGCTCGGCGATGTCCTGCAGGCGCCGATGCAATTGCTGCTTATGCGTGCGGGCCACGAGCCGGGCAGGGTGATCCTCGTCCGGGAACTCCGCGGCGACATTGATCTGGGGGCAGCCGCGATAATGGGGCCGGCCGACACGCTCGCCGATCCAGGCTATATGGGCGTCGAGCTCGGCTTCGCCGTCGTCCGAGTGGCGCGCTGCCACGCCATCCCAGCATGCCCAGAAATCCTCGTCTTCCCGCTGCAGATACGCGGCGATGAGGTCATCCTTCGTGCGAAAGTGACGGTACAGGCTCGTCTTCGCGACGCCGGCCGCCTCGATGATCACATCGACGCCGACAGCGCGGACGCCACGCCGGTAGAACAGGTCGGATGCGGTCGCGAGCAGCCGCTCGCGCATGTCGACCTGGCCAGGTTCCTCAGCCAGCCGTTGGTTGGTCGGCTCCGTCCGCATGCACTGCTCTCCCTTGACGAGGCGACGATAGCAGATCTCCAGTTGACACGCTACAGACCTGTCTGTACCCAAAAGAAACAGACAGGTCTGTAGCGGGAGAGCGTCATGAGCGATCAGTTTGAAGGGGCAGGGATCAGCAAGCCTGCCATCGCAGTCTACGGGGCYGCCGGACATACGGGCCGCTTCGTGATCAGGGAGCTGCTGCGGCGCGGCTTCCCGGCCATCGCGATCGGGCGCGATGGCGAAAAGTTGGCGGAGGCGGGTTTCCCGGCCGGCGTCAGGCAAGAAGTTGCAGCGCTTGCGGATTCTGCAGCGCTCGCCCGCGTCCTCTCCGGAGCGGCGGCGCTGATCAACTGCGCCGGGCCGTTCCTCGACACGGCCGAATTCCTGGTCCCGGCCGCCTTGCAGGCGCGCATCCCCTATCTCGACGTGACGGCTGAGCAGCCCAGCGCCCGGGCGACCTTCGAACGCTATTCCTCCGCTGCGGAAGAGGCCGGTGTCGCCGTCATCCCGGCCATGGGCTTCTATGGCGGCCTGAGCGACCTCCTCGTCACAGCCGCAATGGGCGACTGGACCGGTGCGGACGAGGCCCGCGTCGCGATCGCCCTGGACAGCTGGCATCCGACCGAGGGCACGCGGGTGACGGGGCAGCGCAACACGGCAAGGCGCGTGACGATTGCGGAGGGGAGGCTGCAGCACCTGCCCGATCCGGCTCCGAACGCCGTATGGCCCTTCGCCGAACCTTTTGGCGCGCAGGAGATGGTCGAGCTGCCTTTCACCGAGGCGATCCTGATCGACAGCCATCTCCAGCTGTCGGACCTTCACAGCTACCTGAACACGGCGCCGCTGCGCGATCTGCGCGACGGTTCCACCCCGGCGCCGGTCGCAGCCGACGCGTCCGGGCGCTCGGCGCAAAAATTCCTCGTCGAGGTCGAGATCCGACGGGGGGATGCCGTACGGCGGGCGGCCGCGCGCGGGCACGATATCTATGCCATCACCGCACCGCTCGTGGTCGAGGCCGTCGAGCGGCTCCTGAAAGGCGCGAAGGCACGCGGCGGCGTCTTCGCTCCGGGCGCAGTTTTCGATGCCCGGGACTTCCTGGCGGCGCTCGCCCCCGATCTCGCGCTCTGATCACTGACGGGGTGGCAGGCGGCGGCGTTCATGCTGTGCTGCCGCCCCGGTCTCTGTCGGTGCGCTGCGCGATGGAGTTCGATCTCGGCGAGCGTGGAGCTCATGTGCCGGCAGGCGTGGCGCCCGGAACGCGGGCCAGGAGACCATGTGCCGCCAACGCTTCGCGAATTCCGAGATGCACCTTGTACGCGACCTCTCCGTCTTCCGGGGCAAGGAGTTTCAGCCGCTGGTCGACTTCGTCGCGCAGATTCGCGATCTCGAGCGCGATTCCGCCGGCCGCGAGCCTTTGGCGGATGCTGGCCAACGCCGCAGCCGCGGTGCCATCGATGCTGGTGATCGGTGAAAAATCCAGGACAACGAGCTTGAGCCCCTGAGTCTCGGCAACCCTGTCCAGAATCCCGCGCCGAATATTCTCGACGTTGAAATAGACCCAAGGGTGGGCTGTCCTCAGGATCAGGGCGCCGGGCGCGGTGGTTGCGCTGGGGCGATTGGCAAGGTTCACGAAGCTGCTGCTCTMGGCATCGAAGCCAAGGGTGGCGATCTCCGGCCGAGTGAGCTGTGCAATGGTCAGCATGAGCGATGCCGCCGCTGCAATGAGCACCCCGTTGAGGACGCCCGCAATCAGCACGCCAAAGAACGCGACCAGCGCGATGATCCATTCCGCGAACGCAACCTGCCGCAGGTTGCCGATCTGCCGGAAGCGGACGAGATGCTTCGCGGCCATCAGCACGATGGCGGCAAGCACCGGCTCGGGCAGGTATTTGAACACGCCCGTGAAGAAGAGCAGTACGAGCAGGATCGCTGCCGAATTGACGAGCAGCGCCGCCGGCGAGACCGCGCCGCCCATGGCGTTGACCGCGCTCTGCGACATTCCGCCCGAGACGGCATAGCCCTGCGAAACACCCACGGCCAGATTGGCCGCACCAAGGGCCAGAAGCTCCCGATCCGTATCGATTTCGGTGCCGTTCTCCTGGGCAAAGCTCCTTGCAACCGAACTCGTCTCGACGAAGCCGAGGAGAAAGCAGGCAAAGGCCAGCGGTACGAGCTCCGTCAGGTCCTCCGGCTTGATCGCGGGGATACCGAAATGCGGGAGACCTTGTGGGATGTCTCCGACAATCGCGATCCCGAGTTTATCAAGGCCGAACAGGTGAGTCGCGATGATGGCGGCGCCCACCACGAACAAGGTGGTGGGCCGCCGCGGCATCAGTTTCTCCAGCACCAGAAACAGGACAACCGCGGCGATGCCCATGGCGAGCGAGGGGCCGTGCGCGGTGGGCAATTCCCGCCAAAGCTGCAGGAGACGTGGAAGGAAATTACCGGTCCCGCCAGGCAGGCCAAAGAGCTTGGGCAGTTGCGTCGACGCGATGTAGAGCGCAGCGCCCGTCTTGAACCCGAGCAGGATCGTGTCCGAGATGAAATAGGCAGTCTGCGAGGCGCGAAGCAGGCGTCCGGCGACGCAGATCAGGCCGAACACGATCGCGGTCGCGGCCGCCAAGGCGGCGTAACGCGACAGATCTCCTGCGGCGAGGGCGGACAAGCCGGTCGGAAACAGGACCGAGAGCGCGGATGTCGGCCCAACGGCGAGCTGGCCGCTCGCGCCGAACAGGGCATAGCCGGGGCCGGCCACGAGATAGCAATAGAGCCCGGCGACGGGAGGCAAACCGGCGAGCGAAGCATAGGCAAGGGATTCGGGGATCGTGAAGGCCGCCAGGGCAAGGCCCGCCGGGATATCCTGTTTGAGGTTGCCCATCTGATATCGGCGAGCCCATCCGAACAGGTTCTCGGTGAATCTGCCGATGGACGACCCGCCGCCGCGGTCGGCCTGGGGACCATTTGGTTGCATGGCGCGCCCTCACGATCGTGCCTGCGTGAATGGCCCGGCTCCGGCAAGGCCAATGCCGAAGCAGGACGGCCTGGGCCAAACCGTCTTCCAAGGTCAGCGCCGCTTACGATCAACATCAAAGAGTGCACGGCCCCGCTCATGAAGCCGCCGATGCCGGGAACCGTCCAGCGCAAACCGGCGGCCCGGCTCCCTCCACCGACCTGCAAGTGGCCGGCACTGCCCATCGTGGCGCCGATCAGGTGCCCCTCGCATGCCGAAACCAGCGTTCGGCTCAGGATAGTGCCGTGAGGTTCCGCGAGCGGTGCCGTCCTATTTCGGGCAAAGCCTGTAATTGGTGCCGCTGGTGTCGTTCGCGCTGTAGAAGCGCTTGATGCGGCCATCCGGTTCCTTGGCCATGATCGCGGACACCTGTGAGGTCGAGACCGGGTTGACGCAGCCGAGCGACAGGAAGTCGCGATCGCCGACACGTTTGACCGACTGGATCCTGCATGTGGCGGCCGATGTTCTGATGCGGTCACCGCTGATGATGAAGGCCGAGACGAAAAGATCGGGTGGGCTCTTGAAGGTCATGCCGTTTCGGCCTGGTGAGAAAATCTCCTCACAGGCCGTGCCGTCGGCAAGCCAGGCTCCCTGATAGGCCGCGTAGCGACCCTCGGCTGCCCAACCATGCGAGACCAGAGCTGTTGCGGCGACAAGACCGGCGATGGCAGCACTTGCGTAAGAGGCGATAGTCATCTGTTCCCCCAATGCTCGACCTTCGCGAACTATAGCGGGTCTCTCATCCCCGTCGATGCTGTGAACGTCGATTTCCGTCCTCATGACGAGATCTTGGTTTACGTTGGGCGGCGAACGCCATGGACCGCTCATGAGGAGGGTATTCCGGAG